>NZ_RCOE01000065.1:0-40892 GCF_004321495.1 Pseudomonas sp. Sample_10 | reverse complement strand
CCAGGTCCATGGTGCGGTTGGCTGCGGCCTCGGTCAGCTTGACCACATAACCCAGACGCTCGGTGGCGTCGGTGATCTGTGACACCTCTTCGGCTTGCGGCATGTGCGGGTCAATCTGAAAATTGACGATCGCGCTATGCAGCTCGCGCGTGAGCTTGCCCACTTCCTGATACAGGCCGCGGTCACGGGTCTGGTTGAGCTCATGGATCAATTGCACAGCATCGCCAAACCTGCCCTTTTCAAGGCTCGCGACCAGTTCGACGGCGTGTTTTTTCAGGGTCGATTCAAAATCGCCCTGCGAAGATTCGTTATGCCCCATAGCTCCCCCGTGGCGCAGTTCAACCGATGCGTTCGAAAATCTTCTCGATTTTTTCTTTCAACGCCTGGGCCGTGAAGGGTTTGACCACATAGCCGTTTACACCGGCCTGGGCCGCTTCGATGATCTGCTCGCGCTTGGCTTCAGCGGTCACCATCAACACCGGCAGGTGCTTGAGCTTTTCATCGGCACGCACGTGGCGCAGCAGATCGATACCGGTCATGCCAGGCATGTTCCAGTCGGTCACCAGAAAGTCGATGCTCCCGCTGTTGAGGACCGGAATGGCGGTAGTGCCATCGTCGGCCTCGACCGTGTTGGTGAACCCAAGGTCACGCAACAGGTTTTTTATGATCCGCCGCATCGTTGAGAAGTCATCAACGATGAGGATTTTCATGTTCTTGTCCAATTCGACCTCCAAGCAGACTAAAACGCGCCCAGCACCTGGACGCGCCATTTCAATCAATCTGGCAAAGCACTCGATGACTGTCTGGAGTACAACGAAGCGAGACCGGCGCGGTTCATCACCCCACCAGCCACGTCGCAGTGCCCCCACACTGCCTTCAGCGCGCTCGCCACTCTCCCAAACGCCCCCGCAAACGGGCCGCGCACTGGCTATGTAACTGGCTGACCCGAGATTCGCTGACCCCCAGGACCTCACCGATTTCCTTGAGATTCAACTCTTCGTCGTAGTACAGCGCCAACACCAGTCGCTCGCGCTCCGGCAAATTGGCAATCGCGTCCGCCAGCGCTGCCTGGAAGCGTTCATCCTCCAGATCGCGTGACGGCTCGAGATGAGCACTCGCGCCATCCTCGTGCAGCCCTTCGTGTTCGCCGTCCTGCAACAGATCGTCGAAACTGAATAACCGGCTGCCCAGGGTGTCGTTCAAAATCCCGTAATAATCGTCGAGACTCAATTGGAGTTCGGCCGCAACTTCGTGATCTTTAGCGTCACGGCCGGTTTTAGCTTCAATCGAGCGAATCGCGTCGCTGACCATGCGGGTATTGCGGTGAACCGAACGTGGCGCCCAGTCCCCCTTGCGCACTTCATCGAGCATCGCGCCGCGGATTCGAATGCCCGCGTACGTCTCGAAACTCGCGCCTTTGCTGGCGTCGTATTTGGTCGAGACTTCCAGCAGGCCGATCATCCCGGCCTGGATCAAGTCTTCGACCTGGACACTGGCCGGCAGACGCGCCAGCAAGTGATAGGCAATGCGTTTGACCAGCGGCGCGTAACGCTCGATCAGCTCGTACTGCGCATCGCGTGCCGATTTCTTGTAGAGGTTGTAGCCGCTGGCTGTCATAGCACGGGTCCTGCCGTTTGTTGCACGAGGCGTTCGACGAAGAACTCCAGATGCCCACGCGGGTTGGCGGGCAACGGCCAGGTGTCGACCTTCTGCGCGATTGCCTTGAACGCCAGCGAGCACTTGGAGCGCGGGAATGCTTCGTAGACGGCACGCTGTTTTTGCACGGCCTTGCGCACGCTTTCGTCATAAGGCACGGCGCCGACGTATTGCAGGGCGACGTCGAGGAAACGATCCGTGACCTTGGTCAACTTGGCGAACAGATTGCGCCCTTCCTGCGGGCTCTGGGCCATGTTGGCCAGCACGCGGAAACGGTTCATGCCGTAGTCACGGTTGAGCAGTTTGATCAGGGCGTAGGCGTCGGTAATGGAGGTCGGCTCGTCGCAGACCACCAGCAACACTTCCTGGGCGGCACGGACAAAACTGACTACCGAGTCACCAATCCCCGCAGCGGTGTCGATCACCAGTACGTCGAGGTTGTCGCCGATATCGCTGAAGGCCTGGATCAGGCCGGCGTGCTGCGCCGGGCTCAAGTGAACCATGCTCTGGGTGCCGGACGCGGCGGGAACGATGCGGATGCCGCCGGGGCCCTGCAACAGGACGTCGCGCAGCTCGCAGCGACCTTCGATCACGTCGGCCAGGGTCCGTTTGGGTGTCAGCCCCAGCAGAACGTCGACGTTCGCCAGCCCCAGGTCGGCGTCCAGCAACATGACGCGCCGGCCAAGTTCAGCCAAAGCCAGGGACAAGTTCACTGACACGTTAGTTTTCCCGACGCCACCTTTGCCGCCGGTCACCGCGATCACCTGTACGGGATGCATGCTGCCCATGTTATTTCTTTACCTTGTCTTGCATAGACGGAGGCCACATTACTGGCTGCGCGTTCACAATCGGAACAATGCATGGCAGACCATCGATGTAGGTACAAAAACTATTCATTGTTACCTCAGCCTACCTGCTTGGTGGGGCTGTGGTAGATATCAGCGAACATGTCAGCCATGGCTTCTTCGCTGGGTTCTTCCTGCATTTGCACGCTCACGGCACGGCTGACCAGTTGATGACGGCGCGGCAGATGCAAATCATCCGGAATCCGCGGGCCATCAGTCAGGTAGGCTACCGGCAACTCATGGCTGATGGCCAGGCTCAACACCTCGCCCAGACTGGCCGTTTCATCCAGTTTAGTCAGGATGCAGCCAGCGAGCCCGCAACGCTTGTAACTGTGATAAGCGGCGGTTAGAACCTGTTTCTGGCTGGTGGTTGCCAGAACCAGATAATTTTTCGATTTGATGCCACGACCGGCCAGGCTTTCCAGCTGCATGCGCAATGCCGGATCGCTGGCTTGAAGGCCGGCGGTATCGATCAGCACCACGCGCTTGCGCAGCAAAGGTTCCAGCGCCTGCACCAGCGATTGCCCCGGATCGACGTGGGTCACCGACACATTGAGAATCCGGCCGAGGGTCTTGAGCTGTTCCTGGGCACCGATACGGTAGCTGTCCATGCTCACCAGCGCGATGTTCTGCGCGCCGTACTTGAGCACATAACGGGCAGCCAGCTTGGCCAGGGTGGTGGTCTTGCCCATGCCGGCAGGGCCGACCATGGCAATCACACCGCCCTCTTCCAGCGGCTCGATTTCCGGCGTGGCAATCATCCGCGCCAGATGCGCCAGCAACATGCGCCAGGCTTGGCGGGGTTCTTGAATATCGGTGATCAGTGCCAGCAAGTCGCGGGACAACGGCCCGGACAAACCGATACGTTGCAGACGGCGCCAGAGGTTGGCCTGGCCCGGGCTGCTGCCTTGCAGCTGATTCCATGCCAGGGAGCCCAGCTGTACTTCCATCAGTTCGCGCAGGCTGTTGAGCTCAAAACGCATCGAGTCAAATACCCGGGAATCCACCGCGGGCGCCGCAGCAGGCGCTGGCGCAGGGCGACGAGGCTCGGCGTAGGTCGGCTCGATCAGTGGCTCGGCGGCGGTGAGGGGCAACCCGGCGAACAACTGGCGATTGGTGGCATTGTCGCTTTCGCCGTCGCTGCGCAGGCTCAGCTCGGCCTGGGCGGTGACGATGCGCGACTGCGTCTTGCGCAGCTCGTCTTCGAGTTCCATGTTTGGCACGCGTGGCGCCAGCGCCGACAGTTTGTAATCCAGGGCAGCCGTGAGCTCGACACCACCGGCGATGCGGCGGTTGCCGATGATGGCCGCTTCAGCGCCCAGCTCATCACGAACCAGTTTCATGGCCTGACGCATATCGGCGGCGAAAAAACGCTTAACTTGCATAAACCACTACCTCAGCCGTTGGGCCCTACTGTCGCAACGATGGTCACTTGCTTGTTGTCAGGGATTTCCTGATAAGCCAACACGTGCAAACCCGGGACTGCCAGCCGGCCAAATCGCGAGAGCATCGCGCGAACCGGACCGGCCACCAGCAGAATCACCGGTTGACCTTGCATCTCCTGGCGCTGCGCCGCATCGATCAGCGAGCGTTGCAGCTTTTCAGCCATGCTTGGCTCCAGCAGAACGCCCTCTTCCGAGCCTTGTCCTGCCTTCTGCAGACTATTGAGCAATATTTGTTCCAACCTTGGCTCCAGCGTGATCACTGGCAGCTCGGAGTCAGTGCCTACAATGCTTTGCACGATTGCGCGGCTAACGCCGACACGCACCGCAGCCACCAGGGCGGCGGTATCTTGACTCTTGGAAGCATTGTTGGCGATGGCTTCGGCAATGCTTCGAATGTCACGCACCGGCACCTGCTCTGCCAGCAGCGCTTGCAGAACCTTGAGCAGTTGCGACAGCGACAACACACCCGGCACCAATTCTTCGGCCAGTTTCGGCGAGTTTTTCGCCAGCAACTGCATCAGTTGCTGCACTTCCTCGTGCCCGATCAGCTCGCTGGAATGCTTGTACAGAATCTGGTTCAAGTGAGTGGCCACTACTGTACTGGCATCGACCACTGTATAGCCAAGGGATTGTGCCTGGGCACGCTGACTGATTTCGATCCAGACCGCTTCCAGACCGAAAGCCGGATCTTTGGCGGTAATGCCGTTGAGCGTGCCGTATACCTGCCCCGGGTTGATCGCCAGTTCGCGATCCGGGTAAATCTCGGCCTCGGCCAGGATCACCCCCATCAAGGTCAGGCGGTAGGCGCTCGGTGCCAGGTCGAGGTTGTCGCGGATGTGCACGGTCGGCATCAGGAAGCCCAGGTCCTGTGACAGCTTCTTGCGGACACCCTTGATCCGCGCCAACAATTGACCACCCTGATTGCGATCCACCAATGGAATCAGGCGGTAGCCGACTTCCAGGCCGATCATGTCGATCGGCGTCACGTCATCCCAGCCGAGCTCCTTGGTTTCCTGCGCGCGCGCTGGCGATGGCAGCAACTCTTGTTGACGCTTGACCTCTTGCAACGCCTGGACCTTGACCTGGTTCTGCTTGCGCCAGAACAGGTAGGCACCACCCGCCGCCAGGGCAGCCATGGTCAGGAAGGAAAAGTGCGGCATGCCGGGCACCAGCCCCATCACCGCCATCAAGCCTGCCGACACGGCCAGCGCCTTGGGCGAAGCGAACATCTGACGATTGATCTGCTTGCCCATGTCTTCCGAACCGGAAGCACGGGTCACCATGATCGCGGCAGCGGTGGACAACAACAGTGATGGCAATTGCGCCACCAAACCGTCACCGATGGTCAGCAGTGCGTAAACCTTGCCGGCATCGGCGAAGGTCATGTTGTGCTGGAAGATACCGACCGCCATGCCACCGATCAGGTTGATGAACAGAATCAGCAAACCGGCAATGGCGTCACCACGCACGAATTTGCTGGCACCGTCCATGGAGCCATAGAACTCGGCTTCCTGTGCCACTTCCGAACGGCGGGCCTTGGCCTGGTTCTGGTCGATCAGACCGGCGTTGAGGTCGGCGTCGATGGCCATCTGTTTACCGGGCATCGCATCGAGGGTGAACCGCGCACTCACCTCGGAAATCCGCCCGGCACCCTTGGTTACCACGACGAAGTTGATGATCATCAAGATCGCGAAAACCACGATACCGACCACGTAGTTACCGCCGATCACCACCTCACCGAAGGCCTGGATCACCTTACCGGCGGCAGCGTGGCCGTCCTGACCATGGAGCATCACCACCCGCGTCGACGCCACGTTCAACGCCAGCCGCAACAGCGTCGCCACCAGCAGAATGGTCGGGAACACGGCAAAATCCAGCGGCCGCAGGGCGTAGACGCAAACCAGCAGCACGACGATGGACAAGGCAATGTTGAAGGTGAAGAACACGTCCAGCAGAAACGGCGGAATCGGCAACATCATCATTGCCAACATGACCAGCAGCAACAGCGGCACGCCCAGATTGCCTCGACTGAGGTCTGCCATGTTCGTGCGGGCACTGTTGATTAACTGAGAGCGATCCACCGGTATTCCCCGTTCCTTTGAAGCAAACTTTTGACGCCTGAAGCAGGCTCGGGGCGGCTATTGCAAGAAGCCTTCCAACTTTAGCGGGGGTTGAAATACAGGGCTTTATCGGGGGGAATTTGTATCGCATGAACGGGCCCTTTCGCGGGCAAGCCTTGCTCCTACGGGTGAATCGATATTTTGTGAGAGCGAGGCTTGCCCGCGAAGAGGCCGGAACTGCCCACCTATCAGTTCTGCTAGTACCCAACTCCTGGCAAAGCCGCCAATACTGAGCGCCTGATCTTCGGACCTTCGGAGCACCCGCTCATGACATCGCCCCGTGAAACCGTACTTTGCCGATACCACTACGATCCCCTTGATCGCCTGATCAGTCACGCCCTGCCAGACATCCCCGAGCGAGAGCGCTTTTACTGCAAGAGCAGGCTGGCCACCGAGATACAGGGCGCGATGCGGTTTTCGATTGTCCAGCAGGGTGACCAGTTGCTGGCGCAACAGCGAAGTGAAGGTGATGCGCCTGTTACCACGCTGTTGGCCACTGATCAGCAGCGTTCGGTGTTGCAGACGCTCAAGGCCAATCATCCACCGCAGCCCATCACCTATTCGCCCTATGGTCACCGCACCGTTGAAAGCGGGTTGCTCAGCCTGCTTGGTTTTAACGGCGAACGGCCAGACCCGGTGACGGGGTGTTATTTGCTAGGGAACGGGTATCGGGCGTTTAATCCGGTTTTGATGCGGTTTAATAGTCCGGACAGTTTGAGCCCGTTCGGAAAAGGCGGGATGAATCCATATGCATATTGCTTAGGGGACCCGATAAATCTGTACGATCCAAATGGGCACTTCCCCGCTATCGTCAACCTAGGATACTTTATAAAAAACAGTCTCAAGCGCGTAGGAACACTAGCACCTACTAAACAATCATTGAAGACAGACGTTTTTTGGAAACGTGTGATTCTTCAAAACGAAAGACATACAGTTCGGCAAACCAATGAAATGGCTAACCATAGGCTTAGAAATGCTTTTTTCATAGACGATTACGCACGAATTCTTACAGAAAGCCGGACTTCCATGCCTTCAAACAAAATAGTAAATAGCGGAATCATCGAATCAAACAGAAAGATCGAAAGCGAAAGACTCTTACCTTTGTACGAAAAAATCGCAAACGTCCCTGGCGTTCCCCTAGGAGGCTACAGCCCTGAGAAATTGGAAGACCTATTGAAACAGGCTTCACTTCCCGAAAACATTCGGATGGAGGATGTTAAAGTTCTTGACCGAAGGATCACCGAGATCAGAAACCCTGACGACCTTATAAATAAGCTAAAAATCGTAGATCTCACTTCCCAAATCAGATATCTACAAACAATGCGCGATCTCATGTAGGACAACAATCCAAATCTAAGAATCCGAAAGAAAAAAGAAAGAAAAAAGGGGACTGATTTATTTTTTGACAAAATAGATCAGTCCCCTTTTCAAGTCCCCTTTTCAATTCTTTTCAATTCTTTTCAATTTGTCCCCTTTTCACTCAATCATGTTTAATCGACACCGCTAGTCACAGATCCAGCCTACACATTCTTGCGCCGTAGCCTACGACTACGCCAGAATCCGCCGGCTTGTGCGCCTGAGGGCCGGGCTCTATCGTTTCCGGGTCGCTGAAAACAGCGATCGGGTTTGGTAGCCCGGTTACCTGTCGCATAACGCAACGTAATGCAGATACTCTTCATCGTCTGTTATATGGCGGTCATGCGTAGGGCGTCCTCGGGCGCGCCGGGCTCTTGCTCCAGGTAACCGGTCTACCAACCTGCGTATGGCCGCCACCTTTCGTTTGGTAGCGAGGGTGATGGCTCCCCTCTTATGTCTTACCTGGAGCTTCACCATGAGCAAACCGACCACCACCCCACCGGTATCCGACGACCCAATCGATCCACAAAAACTCCACGAAGCTGCCGACCGCGCTCTCGATGACTACATCAACCTCTCCTTCCGCATCAACGCAACCGGGCGAAAACCCAGCACGATGTTTGTCATCGCCCCCGATATCGACACCGAGAGTCTGCTGGCGCACGCCAGTGAGTCTCTGGCCTCGGCCAGCGTGCTGGCCAGTGACTTTGCGGCGGGGCTGTCGGGGACGCAACGCAATACGATGCTGGCCATCCAGCAAATCATCATGCTCGGAGAACTGGCGGTGAATGGCGCGCTGGATAACATCGATCCGCAGGGGTAGCTAAAGACTTGAGCAAGGTCAATCTCTGCGGGTGACCTTGCTCGCGATGGTCTGTCAGTCGACATCGTGGTGCCTGACGTACCATCGCGAGCAGGCTCGCTCCTACAGGGTTTGTCGCTCTATCAGGAATCGCGGCGCAAATCCGGTGGAATCGGCAAATCATCCTTGAGCGGATCCGGGCGCTTGCCCTTGCCTGCGCGGTACTGGCGGATCTGATAGACGTAGGCCAGAACCTGGGCGACGGCGAGGTAGAGGCCGCCAGGAATTTCCTGCTCCAGTTCGGTGGAGTAATAAATCGATCGCGCCAGCGCCGGCGATTCCAGCAACAGAATCTCGTTGGCCGCCGCGATCTCTCTAATTTTCAGGGCCAGGAAGTCGCTGCCCTTGGCGATCAGCATCGGCGCGCCGCTCTTGTCCGGGTCGTACTTGAGGGCGACGGCGTAGTGGGTCGGGTTGGTGATGACCACATCGGCGTCAGGGATCGCCGCCATCATTCGCCGCTGAGACATTTCGCGCTGGAGCTGGCGAATGCGCTGTTTCACCTCGGGCCGACCTTCCTGGTCCTTGTGCTCGTCGCGCACTTCCTGCTTGGTCATTTTCAGCTTCTTGATGCTTTCCCAGAGCTGGATCGGTACGTCCACGGCGGCGATGATGATCAAGCCGCACGCCATCCACAACGTACTCCAGCCGACCACTTGCAAGCTGTGGATGATCGCCCGGTCCAACGGTTCATGAGCGATGCGCAGTAAGTCGTCGATGTCCGCCGACAACACCACCAGCGCCACGAACAGCACGATGAAAAACTTCGCCAGGGCTTTGAGCAATTCGGCAATGGCCTTGGCCGAGAACATGCGCTTGAGGCCCGCGCCAGGGTTCATGCGGCTGAACTTGGGCGCCATGGTACCCGCTGAAAACAGCCAGCCGCCCAGGGAAATCGGGCCGATCAAAGCAGCCAGCAGCAAGGTGACCATCACCGGCTGAATCGCCAGCAGCGCGATCTGCCCCGAGTGCAGCAGGTAGGTGCCCATCGAACGCTGATCCAGCACCACCTCCCGCGACAGGGAAAAGTTCAGGCGCATCAGATCCATCATTTCCTCGGCCAACGCACCACCGAATATCAGCAAAGCGCCCGCACCGGCAAGCATGATCGCCAGGGTGTTAAGTTCCTTGGAACGGGCAATCTCACCCTTCTCCCGGGCGTCCTTTTTCTTTTTCTCCGTGGGGTCTTCTGTTTTGTCCTGACCGCTTTCGCTCTCAGCCATGACTCAGCGCGCCTGTGCCAGTTCGCGTAAAAACTGCAGGGCCTCGGTGGCCAGCGGTTGATACTGATTGATGATGTCCGCCAACCCGACCCAGACGATAAACAGCCCGAGCACCAGGGTCAGCGGGAAGCCGATGGAGAAAATGTTCAGTTGCGGTGCCGCTCGGGTCATCACGCCGAAGGCAATGTTGACCACCAGCAGCGCAGTGATCGCCGGCAGCACCAGCAACAGCGCCGCACCCAGCACCCAGCCGAGCTTGCCAGCCAGCTCCCAGTAATGATTGACCGTCAGGCCGCTGCCCACCGGCAACGTGGTGAAGCTCTCGGTGAGGACTTCGAACACCACCAGATGGCCATTCATCGACAGGAAAATAAGGGTCACCAGCATGGTGAAGAACTGCCCGATGACGGCGACCGAGACACCGTTGGTGGGGTCGACCATCGAAGCGAAACCCATGCCCATTTGAATGGAGACGATTTGCCCGGCAATCACAAACGCCTGGAAAAACAACTGCAGCGAAAATCCCAGTACCGCGCCTATGAGGATCTGTTCGGCAATCAGCAGCAACCCGCTCAAGTCCAGCGCATTGACCGGCGGCATCGGCGGCAGGTTGGGGGCAATGACCACGGTGATGGCGAGGGCGAAATACAGGCGGATACGTTTGGGAACCAGAGACGTACCGAATACCGGCATGACCATCAGCAAGGCGCCGACACGAAACAACGGCAACATGAACGTCGCCACCCAGGTGCTGATCTGGGTGTCCGTCAGTTGCAGTAGCGACGACATGGCTTAGCCGATGACCTGCGGAATGCTGCCGTACAACTGCAGGATGTACTCCATGAACGTCTGCACCAGCCATGGGCCGGCGACGATCAGCGTCACCAGCATCACCAGCAGGCGCGGCAGGAAGCTCAAGGTCTGTTCGTTGATCTGGGTAGCCGCCTGGAACATTGCCACGACAAGGCCCACCAGCAGGCTCGGGATCACCAGCACCGCGACCATCAACGTGGTCAGCCACAACGCCTCACGGAAGATGTCGACCGCAACTTCGGGCGTCATGGCGAAACACCGCCGAAGCTGCTGGCCAAGGTGCCGATGATCAGCGCCCAGCCATCGACCAGAACGAACAGCATGATCTTGAACGGCAAGGAAATGATCAGCGGCGACAGCATCATCATACCCATGGCCATCAACACACTGGCCACGACGAGGTCGATGATCAGGAACGGGATGAAAATCATGAAGCCGATCTGGAACGCGGTTTTAAGCTCCGACGTCACGAAGGCCGGTACCAGAATGGTCAGCGGCGCCTGATCCGGCGAGGCAATGTCCGTGCGCTTGGACAAACGCATGAACAGCTCCAGGTCACTGGTTCGGGTCTGGGCCAACATGAAGTCCTTGATCGGCACCTGGGCCTTGGCCACCGCATCCTGAGCGCTCATCTTTTCCGCGAGATACGGCTGCAAGGCGTCCTGGTTCACCCGGTCGAACACCGGTGCCATGATGAACAGCGTCAGGAACAGCGCCATGCCAGTGAGAATCTGGTTCGACGGTGTCTGCTGCAAGCCAAGGGCCTGGCGCAGGATCGAGAAGACGATGATGATCCGGGTGAAACTGGTCATCAGCATGACGAACGCCGGGATGAAACTCAGCGCAGTCATGATCAGCAGGATTTGCAGGCTGACCGAGTACTCCTGAGCGCCTTCGGCGTTGGTGCCCAAGGTGATCGCCGGGATCGACAGCGGATCGGCGGCGAACGCCAAAGGTGCGGCCAGCATCAGGGCCAGCGTCAAGACGATGCGCAGCGCACCCATTACTTCTTATCCTTCTGATCTTTGCCCAGGATATCCAGCAGGCGCTGGGCAAATTCCGGCGTCGTTTTCTCAGTCGTGCTCGGCACCTGCACCGGTTCCTTGAGCACGTGCAATGCGGTAATGCTGCCGGGGCTCAGGCCGAGCAGAATCTGCTCGTTGCCGACCTGCACCAGCATCAGCCGGTCACGTGGGCCTAGGGCGCGGGAACCGATCAGCTCGATCACCTGGCCCTTGCCGGCAGGCCCCGCTTGCTGAACCCGACGCAACAGCCAGGCGAGGAAGAAGATCAACCCCAGCACCAGCAGCAGGCCGAACACCAGTTGCGTCAATTGCCCGGCCACACCGCTGCTCGCTACAGGCGCCGCTGCAGCGGTGGCGGTCGCAACAGGCTCTGCCGCCAGCACGCTCAACGGCAACGCCAGAAGAACCCCGAGAAGCCTTTTCACTCAGCGCAGCTTCTTGATGCGTTCGCTTGGGCTGATCACGTCGGTCAGGCGGATGCCGAACTTCTCGTTGACCACGACCACTTCGCCATGAGCGATCAGCGTGCCGTTGACCAGTACGTCCAGCGGCTCACCGGCCAGGCGATCGAGCTCGATCACCGAACCCTGGTTGAGTTGCAGCAGGTTGCGAATGTTGATGTCGGTGCTGCCCACTTCCATGGAAATCGACACCGGGATATCAAGGATCACGTCCAGGTTCGGCCCTTCCAGGCTCACCGGATCGTTGTTTCTCGGCACACTGCCGAACTCTTCCATGGGCAGGCGATTGTTGGAGGATCCGGATGCATCGGCCGCCAGCAGCGCGTCGATATCCGCCTGCCCGGCATCACCGGTTTCTTCCAGGGCCGCAGCCCATTCATCAGCCAGTGCCTGGTCGTCCTGGGTATTCATATCATCAGCCATCATTTGTCCTCGGCGGGCCACCTTTGAGGGGAAGCCGTCAGTTAAAAGCGAATGTGTCAGCGTCGATCAACGACGCTCGATCGGCTCGATCACTTGCAACGCAAGGTTGCCTTTGTGCGAGCCCATCTTGACCTTGAAGGCCGGCACGCCGTTGGCGCGCATGATCATGTCTTCCGGCATCTCGACCGGAATAATGTCCCCGGGCTGCATGTGCAGGATGTCGCGAAGGCGCAGCTGACGGCGGGCCACGGTGGCACCGATCGGTACGTCGACGTCCAGCACGTCCTGGCGCAAGGCGTTGATCCAGCGCTCGTCCTGATCGTCGAGGTCCGACTGGAAGCCGGCGTCGAGCATTTCGCGCACCGGCTCGATCATCGAATACGGCATGGTCACGTGCAGGTCGCCGCCACCGCCATCGAGTTCGATGTGGAAGGTCGACACGACAATCGCTTCGCTCGGGCCGACGATGTTGGCCATGGCCGGGTTCACTTCCGAGTTGATGTACTCGAAGTTGACTTCCATGATCGCCTGCCAGGCTTCCTTCAAATCGATGAAGGCCTGCTCCAGCACCATGCGCACCACGCGCAGTTCGGTCGGGGTGAATTCACGCCCTTCGATCTTGGCGTGACGACCGTCGCCGCCAAAGAAGTTGTCCACCAGCTTGAACACCAGTTTGGCGTCGAGGATGAACAGCGCGGTGCCGCGCAACGGCTTGATCTTGACCAGGTTGAGACTGGTCGGCACGTACAGCGAGTGCACGTATTCGCCGAACTTCATCACCTGCACGCCACCGACCGCCACGTCTGCCGAACGGCGCAGCATGTTGAACATGCTGATGCGCGTGTAGCGGGCGAATCGTTCGTTGATCATTTCCAGGGTCGGCATGCGTCCACGGACGATGCGATCCTGGCTGGTCAGGTCGTAGCTTTTGACGGTGCCGGGTTCGGCGGCGTTATCGGTCTGTACCAGACCATCGTCCACGCCATGCAACAGCGCGTCGATCTCATCCTGGGACAGCAGGTCCTGCACGGCCATGTCGTGTTCCTACTGCAGTACGAAATTAGTGAAAAGCAACTGTTCGACAACCACTTTGCCGAGCTCTTTCTGCGCCACTTCCTGGACGCTGGCCGTGGCTTTCTGGCGCAGCATTTCCTGACCGACCGGCGACGCGAGCGTGGCGAAATCCTGCCCGGAAAACAGCATGACCAGGTTGTTGCGGATCACCGGCATGTGCACTTTGAGCGCTTCCAGATCGGCCTGGTTGCGGCCAAGCATGGTGATGCTCACCTGCATGTAGCGCTGACGGCCGTTCTGGTTGTAATTGGCGACAAACGCTGGCGCCATCGGCTCGAATATCGCCGGCTGCTTGCCCAGCGGCGCGGTTTCGACCACGGCGGCAGGCTTGCTCTGGGCGCTGTGCATGAAGTACCAGGTCGCCCCCACGGACAAACCGACCGCCAGCAGCAGGGCCAGCACGATCACAATAATCAGCTTGAGTTTGCCTTTGGTTGCGGGGTCTTTTACTGCTGCGTCGCTCTTCGCCATGCCAATAATCCGTCACTATTCGGGTTTTCACAGTCGCACGGCAAGGCAAGAGCAAGTGTTATGCCAGAAGTGTCGGGAGAGGGATGGGTGGGGATGTGCGCGTTTTGAAGAACACTGCGCCCCCTGTGGGAGCGGGCTTGCCCGCGAAGAGGCCGGAACATTCAACATTGATGCTGACGGTGCCGACGCCTTCGCGGGCAAACCCGCTCCCACAGGGTCATAGGTCTGCCGGGATCAGGCGTAATAGTCGACTGCGCTGGAGCCGATAACACTGGTCACCGGAGCAGCGACTTCAGCAACGGCTGGCGCCACGTCGTCATCCATCGAATCAAGACGACCACCAGTGGTATTGGTCCTGCCACTCTGCGCCTGCTGATTCTGCCCCTGATCCTGGAAGCCTCGGTTCTGGTCGGAGACGTTGACGTCAACCTGGCCCATGCCCTGCTGGGCAAACATGTCACGCAGGCGATGCATCTGCCCGTCGAGCGCTTCGCGAACACTCGGGTGCGCGCTCAAGAAGGTAACCTGGGTCTGCTGATCCGGAACCATGTTGACCCGAATGTCGAGACGCCCCAACTCTGCCGGTTGCAACTGAATGTCCGCTGCCTTGAGATTGGCGCTGGACAGGTACATGACCCGGTTCACCACCTCTTCTGTCCAGCCATTCTGATTCATGGCAATCGGTTGATTGACCGGCAAGGCGTTGGCGGTTTTCGGCGTGGCAGCCTGGGTCAGCGCCGCCAGACGGTTGGCGAAATCGTCGACCCGGGTATCGCTGCTGGCCGATTTCAAGTCCTTGAGACCGTCATCGATCAAGCCACTGAAGGCCTTATCGCCACCTTGGCTGGTGCTGTCCTTGTCGGCCTGCACCTCGAGCATACCGGCCATCCCGGCAGCAAAATTTTGCGCAGCGGTCTGTTCGCCATCGGCCTGGGCCTGGGCGGTAGTCGAAGCCGCTTTCGGCTGTGCCTGACTTGACGCGGAAACGTGGCCGCTTTGCTCCATCGCCATGCGCAAGGCCGGCAATGCATCAAGAGGATCAGCCTCGGGATCGAATTCGGCATCCGTGACAACAGCCGCCGACGCGGCTGTCACAGGAGCAGCAACTGGCGCGCCAAGCGCAGCCTCAACCGGCAATTGAGCGGCATCCACGACCGGCGTCGTCACCGGTGCAGGCGCGACCACGGCGGGTTGAACCACCAGCAGCAAGGCAGGATCAAGCGTCGGATCAACAGGTGCGGTTTCGGCGACCGGCGTTTGCGCGATATCGGTAGCATCGTCGCTGGCAGCCTGGCCTTCGGTCTGCGCCGGATTATCGGCGGGCAAGGTTTTGCCGCTATCGGCAACCTCCGGTTGCGCAGCGGCAGGTTTGTCGTCCACGACGTCTTTCTTGCCAGCGCTGTCCACAGCCTTTTCACGCACCGGTTTGACCGGGCTATCAGCTGTTGCGGCAGGTTTGTTCTGGGCTTGCTTGGCATACACCTGAGCGAAGCTTGCAGCCTTGTCCCCGGGCTCAGCGGTCAATGCCGTGGAATTGGCGGACGCCGCTTGAGCCTTGGCCGGCGCGACGGCCTGAAGAAGATTATTGGGGGTAACGGGCATTTAACGGTCTCCGCTGCACTGGGATCGTAGGTACAGTTGGAAGAGTTAACTGCAAGGGTCGCGCCAGTTTCGCCAGCAGACGACGAAAGGCGCCAAACGACTCAGCTCGCCGCCGGGGAACGCTGTCGTTCAAATTCATAGAGAGGACGAACGATGGCGAACTCGCCATCGATGTCGGTGATCAATTGGCCAATTTCGGCAGTCGGGAACGCACTGGCCATCCGCTCAAGCTGACCACACAACTCGGCGAGCCGCACAGCGCCCATGTTGCTGCTGCTGCCTTTGAAGCTGTGGGCAGCCTCGATCACTTGCGTGGCCGTATCTGCCTGTCGCAACAATTGCAGGCGTACTTCGCAGTCAGCGAGGAAGGTATCGACCAACGTCGAAAACCCATCCTCCATGACTTCCCGCAACGCGCTCAGCGCGTCCGGGTCAAGATGTGTGTCAGCCACTTGCTCACTCCTTGATCAAGAATGCGTGGATTATGCCAGAGCCTCCCAGAAAAACTCCACGCGGGCACTTCGACCATCGTCGGACCAACTGGCGTTACGCCCCAACTGACGGATCAGACTCACACCACGTCCCGACAGACGGACAGGATCAACCGGGCGATCCAGCACCCGCGCGACGTCAAACCCTTTGCCGCTGTCCTCGACGCGGATCACCAGACAACCACCTTCACCCTGCGGTGTGACCTGCAGATGCACCCGTACGTAGCCGTCCTGCAGCTCGTCCAGGCGTGTGTTGCGCTGTTGATAATAACGGGTGAACCCCGAAACATCGCGCTTGAGGCTTGAGTCCAGACCCAGGACACCATGCTCGAGCGCATTGGAATACAACTCGGCCAACACACTGTAGAGCGCCCCGCTCTGCGTCCGTAGACCATGGACCTCAAGCAGTAATTGCAGGAGGAACGGCAGTGGATTGAAGCGCTTGAGGGTCGCGGCGCGAAATTCGAAACCCACTGACCAGTCCAGCGGGCACGACTGACCGCTGTCGGAATACACCGGGGTCGGAGCAATCAGCGGCGAAGTCTCAAGCAAGCTGATTTCAACCATACTGACATCGTCGCGGGTCTCACCGCCAAAGTCGCGCAGCGCCTGGCCGATTTCCTCGAACAGCGCATCCGGTTCACGATTGTCCGAAAAAACCCGTTGCAGGCGCTCCACCCCGAACAACTGATCGTTGGCATCGCAGGTATCGATTACCCCGTCGGACAAGAGGAAAACCCGGTCACCCTCCGCCATCGGAAACACTTGCGTGCTGTCATCGAATGTCTGCGCGCTCAGCACGCCCAACGGCAAGTGCCGAGCCGACAACGGCGTGCGTTCACCCGTGGCGATGCTGTGCAGATAACCGTCGGGCATGCCGCCGTTCCATACTTCCACCGAACGGCTCTGAAAACTCAGACACAGCATCGTTGCGCAACAGAACATGTCCACCGGCAAGATGCGTTTGAGCTTGGCGTTCATCTCGCGCAGGGTTTCCGACAAGCCGTAACCCTTGGCCGTCATCCCGTAGAAAACTTCCGCCAGCGGCATGGCCCCTACCGCGGCGGGCAAACCATGGCCGGTGAAGTCACCGAGCAGCACATGCATGTCGCCCGCCGGTGTGTACGCAGCCAACAACAAGTCACCATTGAACAGTGCGTAAGGCGATTGCAGGTAGCGGATATTGGCAGCGTTCAAGCAACCGGAATGGGCCACCTTGTCGAACACGGCCTTGGCCACCCGCTGCTCGTTGAGCAGATAATCGTGGTGCCGGGCAATCTGGTCACGCTGTTGCAACACGGTCGCTTGCAGCCGCCGCAAGCGATCCATCGCCTTGATTTTGGCGGCGAGGATCACCTGGTTGTAGGGTTTTGCCAAAAAATCGTCGCCCCCGGCCTCCAGGCAGCGGGCGAGCGCTTCACTTTCGGAAAGCGAGGTCAGGAAGATGATCGGCACCAGGGTTTCCCCGGCCAGTGCCTTGATCTGCTGTGCTGCCTCGAAGCCGTCCATCACCGGCATCATTGCGTCCATCAACACCAGTTGCGGACGATTCTGGCGAAACGCCTCGACCGCTTCGGCACCGTTGGCTGCCGTCAGTACTTCGTGGCCCTGACGGCGGACAATACTCGATAGCAGCATGCGATCGGCCGCGCTGTCTTCGGCGATGAGGATCGTCAATGATTCGAGTGCAGCGTGCACGGCGGTCAACTGATGTCGAACAGTTTGTCGAAGTTGGAGATGGCGAGGATTTTCCTCACATCCGAACTGCTGTTGACCACGCGGATATCGGAGTTTTCACCGCCAGCGTGATCACGCAACAGCAGCAACATGCCCAGCGCAGAGCTGTCGAGATAGGTCGCTTCTTTCAGGTCGACTACAACCGCTCCAAGATCTTTGTGTTCGTAGGACTCACGAAACTCTTGATGCTTGGCGAAATCGAATCGTCCCTTGACCGATATCGTCAGCTTCTGGCCGTCGGGGGATACTTCTGTAACAACTGACATGTCATGGCTTCCTTGTCATTGGTGAACCTGCTTGTACAAGGTTTAGCATTTGGTAGAGGTTGGGGCAAGGCAAGGCGTTGTGACGGCCGTCGGATCGCTATCGCGGGCAAGCCATGCTCCTACAGGTTTCATGAAGCTCACAAGATCGCAACAATCCCGTAGGAGCATGGCTTGCCCGCGATGAACGATAACGCGGTCAGCCTGATTCAATACTGATCCTGCCGTGGCAAGCGCTGCGATAATTCATCCAGCAGTTTCTGTTCGCGCTTGTCCTCGATGGCCCGCGCTTCATCGGCATACCGCTGCACCAGTTTGCGCAAACCTTCGACACGGGCAAACGCCTGTTGCCAGGTGTCCCGTGCCTTGTTCAGGTTGTTCTGGTGCCAGGCCAGGCTTTGCCGCTGCTGATCGATGGCCGTGCCCAATTGCGCCAGAAACCCCTGATACCCGAGCAGCCATTGACCCGATACGCCACTGCTGCCGCGCACGATCCACTGTTCCTGATAGTCGAGACGAAAGGCTTCAAGGTCGGCGAGTTTACTTTCGGCCAGCCGCACTTGCCCTTGAAAGTGCCCCAAGCGCTGGACCGCGGTTTTTTCGGCCTTCTCGGCCATTTCCACCACGGGGGCCAGGCGCCCTGCCCGAGTCTGGGCCATGGCCGGTTAGCCGCCCGCCGCGGGCGCGAAGATCGAGGCGAGATACGCTTCGCTTTCGCCCAGGCTGATGCTGTCGTTGAGACCCTGGCGCAAGTACTTGACCAGTTGTGGTTGCAGGGAGATCGCCAGGTCGGTCTCGCGGTCACCACCGGCGACGTATGCGCCGACGCTGATCAAGTCGCGACTTTGCTGATAACGCGACCACAATTGCTTGAAATACTGCGCACGGGTCATGTGTTCCGGTGACACCACCGCTGGCATCACCCGGCTGATGGACGCCTCGATATCGATAGCCGGGTAATGCCCCTCCTCGGCCAAGCGCCGGGACAGCACGATGTGCCCGTCGAGCACGCCCCGCGCCGAGTCGGCAATCGGGTCCTGCTGGTCATCGCCTTCGGACAGCACGGTGTAGAACGCTGTGATCGAACCGCCGCCCTTCTCGGCATTACCCGCTCGTTCCACCAGTTTCGGCAACTTGGCGAACACTGAAGGCGGATAACCCTTGGTCGCAGGTGGCTCGCCGATGGCCAGGGCGATTTCCCGCTGGGCCTGGGCGAAACGGGTCAGCGAATCCATCAGCAACAGGACGTTCTTGCCCTTGTCACGAAAATATTCGGCAATGCGCGTGCAGTACATGGCGGCGCGCAGACGCATCAGCGGTGCATCGTCCGCCGGGGACGCCACCACCACCGAACGCTTGAGCCCTTCTTCACCGAGGATGTGCTCGATGAACTCTTTAACTTCACGACCCCGCTCGCCGATCAGCCCGACGACGATGATGTCGGCCTCGGTGAAGCGGGTCATCATGCCCAACAGCACGGATTTACCGACGCCAGTACCGGCGAACAGACCGAGGCGCTGGCCGCGACCGACCGTCAGCATGCCGTTGATGCAACGAATGCCTACGTCCAGCGGCTCGCTGATCGGTTCGCGTTTGAGCGGGTTGATGGTCGGGCCGTCCATCGGCACCCAGTCTTCGGCCTTCATCCCGCCCTTGCCATCCAGTGCACGACCGGCGCCATCGAGTACACGGCCAAGCATGCTCATGCCCATCGGCAAGCGACCCGTGTCGGACAAAGGAACGACGCGGGCACCGGGTGCAATACCGGCGACGCTGCCGACCGGCATCAGGAAGACCTTGCTGCCGGAGAAGCCCATGACTTCGGCTTCGACCTGCACCGGATGATAGCTGTCGTCATTGATGACCATGCAACGACTGCCCATCGCAGCGCGCAAGCCTTCGGCCTCGAGCGTGAGGCCGACCATACGCAGCAAGCGGCCTTCAAGAATCGGTGCGCCAGCCAGTTCCGTGGCCTCTGCATAGCTGCTCAGGCGCTTGGCGAAACTGGTCCGTTCAAGGCGCATCGGGGAGATCCGCATCGGCTGCGACTGCGGGCTTGTTTTCGACCGGCAGCTCAAGGCTCACGTCCGGCGCAGCTGGGTGCAGTGCCTGCTCGTGGAGCTGATCGAACAATTTGTCCATGACCTGTTTGACGCGGGTTTCCACCGTGGCGTCAATACGACTGTGCTCGGTCTCGACCCGACAGCCGCCCGGCAACAGCGATTCGTCTTCGACAATGCGCCAGGTTTCTTCATGGCGTTCGCGCAGGGCTTTGACCTGTTCGAAATCCTGCGGATTGATGTACAGCCGCACGTTGCCCACGCCCAGCGGCAACAACTTGAGCGCCTCGCGCATGACGTGTTCGATCTGCGTCGAGTCAATGGCCAGTTCGCGCTGAATCACTTGTTTGGTGATGTGCTGCACCAGATCGACCAAGGACTTTTCAATCAGGGTGTCCTGTTCGGCGATCGGCTCGAACAGATGCGCCATCAGTTGCTCCAGCCCGGCGATCTTTGGCGCCAATGCCTGTTCGGCTTCCTGGCGGACCTTGAGGGTGGTGCTATGGAAACCTTCTTTTTCACCCACCGCGAAGCCTTCGTTGTAGGCTTCCTGGCGAATGCTTTCGAGCTCCTCGAGAGTCAGTGGCTGGACTTCCTCCAGCGGCACTTCTTCCATTTCCGGCGGCTCGGGTTCCGGCTCCGGTTCAGGCTCGGGGGCTGGCGGGTCGAAGCTGGGCAGCGCCCAGGTATCGAAACCACTGACATCCCCGGCCCGGATCAGGTCAGTGGGTAAATCATCATGCTTGGCCATGGGCTTAAATCATTTCCTCGCCGCCCTTGCCACCGAGAACGATTTCTCCGGCTTCGGCCATTCGGCGGGCGATGGTGAGGATTTCTTTCTGCGCGGTTTCCACATCGCTGACGCGCACCGGGCCTTTGGCTTCGAGGTCGTCGCGCAACAGTTCGGCGGCACGCTTGGACATGTTCTTGAAGATTTTCTCTTTGACGCCTTCGTCCGAGCCCTTGAGCGCCAGCACCAGCACATCGGAAGACACTTCGCGCAGCAATGCCTGGATACCGCGGTCGTCGACATCGGCCAGGTTGTTGAACACGAACATGAGGTCTTCGATCTGACCGGACAGGTCTTCGTCGACTTCGCGGATCGAGTCCATGAGCTGGCCTTCGATCGAACTGTCGAGGAAGTTCATGATGTCCGCCGCACGCTTGATGCCGCCCAGGGTGGTTCGCGAAGCGTTGGAGTTGCCGGAGAACTGCTTCTCGAGAATCTGGTTGAGTTCTTTCAGGGCCGCTGGCTGCACGGTGTTCAGCGAGGAAACCCGCAGAATGATGTCCAGACGCACCTTGTGGTCGAAGTTGCCGAGCACTTCACCGGCCTGATCCGGGTCGAGGTAGGCCACCACGATCGCCTGGATCTGCGGGTGCTCGTAACGAATAACGTCGGCGACGGCGCGGGGTTCCATCCACTTCAGGCTGTCGAGGCCACTGGTGTTGCCACCCAACAGAATGCGGTCGATCAGGCCGTTGGCCTTGTCTTCGCCCAAGGCCTGGGTGAGCATTTTGCGCACGTAGTCATCGGAACCGACGCCCAGGCTGGTCTGGTCGCCGACGATGTCGACGAACTCGCTCATCACCTGCTCGACCTGCTCACGGTGAACGTTCCCCATCTGCGCCATGGCCACGCCCACACGCTGGACCTCTTTGGGCCCCATGTGGCGCAACACCTGGGCGGCATCGGTAGAGCCAAGGGACAGCAGCAGAATCGCGGCTTTGTCGACCTTGGTCAGCTTGGCGGCAACGGCTCGGTTATCACTCATCTGCGTTAATCCACTCTTTCACGACCTGGGCCACACGACCCGGGTCTTCTGCCACCAGACTCTTGATTGCGTTCAACTGTGCGTCATAGCCTTCGCTCGGGCTAGGCAGCAAGATGCTTTGCGGGCCGCCAAGGCTGACACGGTCGTTGGCCAGTTCGCCGTCCAGACCACCCATGCCACCCAACTCGACATCGCTGCCGATACCGGCCAGCTGCTTGCCCTTGCCACCACCGGTGATGTTGTTGAGCACCGGGCGCAGTACGCCGAACACCAGCACCAGAATGAACAGGACACCCAGCACTTGCTTGACGATGTCCCAGAACCAAGGCTGGGAATAGAACGGTATGTCGGCGATCACTTCGCCGCGATCGGCAGAGAACGGCATGTTGATCACACTGACGCTGTCACCACGGCTGGCATCGAAACCGACTGCGTCCTGGACCAGGCGAGTAAAGCGCGCCAATTCGTCGGCGGTCCACGGTGCGCGGGTGGTTTCACCGTTGGCCGGGTTGACCTTGACCTGGTCATCCACCACCACCGACACCGACAGGCGATTCAGACGCCCCTGTTGCTGCTTGGTATGGCTGATGGAACGGTCGAGTTCGAAGTTCTTGGTGGATTGTTGACGCTTGTCAGCCGGGTATGGCGCCAGCATCGGCTGGCCGGTGGCCGGGTCCATGATTTGCTGGCCGTTGGCATCGATCAGCGGCTGGCCTGGCTGGACCATCCCGGCAGCAGGCGCAGCGCCAGCGGTGGTTTGCGGGGCGGAGGCCGGCGCGGGTGGCTGGTTGCTCAAGGCACCGGGGACACCTTGCGGACCATTGCTGGCGGTACGTTGTTCGTTGACCGACTGCTCGCTGCGCAACGCCGGTTGATCGGGGTTGAACTGCTCGGAAGTCGACTCGACGGCACTGAAGTCCACATCGGCGGAGACTTCGGCTTTATAGCGATCGTTGCCCAGCACCGGTTGCAGGATGTTGTGCACACGCTGGGTGAGCATGCTTTCCATGCGGCGGCTGTAATCGAATTGCTTGCCGGCCATGGTCAGTTCGGAGTTTTCCGCCTGATCGGAGAGCAGGTTGCCCTTTTGGTCAACAACAGTGATCTGCGACTTGCTCAGCTCGGGAACGCTGGTCGCCACCAGATTGACGATGGCCACCACCTGGCCCGGCTCCAACGAGCGGCCAGAATACAGTTCAACCAGTACCGACGCACTCGGCTTGCGTTCATCGCGCACAAACACCGAGCTTTTCGGAATCGCCAGGTGCACGCGAGCACCCTTGACATTGTTCAGGCTGGAAATGGTCCGGGCCAGTTCACCTTCGAGGCCACGACGATAACGGGTCGCTTCCATGAACTGGCTGGTGCCCAGGCCCTGCTCTTTATCGAGAATTTCAAAACCGATGTTGCCATCGCTGGGAGTGACACCAGCGCCGGCGAGCTTGAGCCGCGCACGGGACAGGTCTTCAGCCTTGACCAGCAAGGCGCCGGAGTTCGGTTCGACGGTGTAGGCAATGTCGGCGGCGGCCAGGGTGTCCATGACTTGCTTGGCGTCCATACCGGCCAGGCTGCCGTACAGCGGACGGTAGTCCGGCTGCTGGGACCACAACACCACGGCAAAACCAATCGCCACGCTCGCAGCCAGGCCGACCAACAGGCCCACCTGACGCAGCATGGTCATCTCGGAGAGGTTTTCCAGGAAGGACAACCCGAACAGCGGCGGTTTGCCGTCTACTGGAGTGGCCTTGGCCGGAACATTATCGGCGACTGCTTCTGCCATGACTCAATCTCGTCCTTAAACCGGCATCTGCATGATGTCTTGGTAAGCCTGAACCAGCTTGTTACGTACTTGGGTCAATGCCTGGAAAGACACGCTGGCCTTCTGCGAGGAAATCATCACGTCCGTCAGATCGACGCCGCTCTTGCCGATCTCGAAGGCGCTGGCCAACTGAGAGGAAGCCTGTTGGGTGTCGTTCACTTTATTGACGGCCTGACCGAGCATGTCGGAAAAGCTGCTGCCATTCAGTTCAGGGACGGCGGCAGTCGATTTAGGCGCAGACATGGCATCCATTTGCATGGCGCGCATATCCAGCATCAACCGATTGAATTCAATACCTTGGCTCATGATTTCTCTCTTTGGCGGCCCGCAATTTTTTGACACTCACTCGGCGGGTAATGAGGTGTTAGCAACAAGGGTGCCAGCTTTCCAGCCAGCCCCTCTGCAAGAGCGGGTCAGGTGGCGAACAGATACGCCTCGACATCCATCCCGGCATCCCGCATCTGCGCCAGCTTGTAGCGCAAGGTGCGCGGGCTGATGCCCAGACGCTCGGCAGCTTCCTTGCGGCGGCCGCGCTCGGTGCGCAAGGTGTCGATGATCATCTGGAACTCGCGACGTCGCAGGTCATCGCCCAACGCCCCGGCAGACTCGGCGTCAACTTCCACCGTGCGCAGCGGCGTCGACAGCGGCACCAATGCCGGCAACGGCGCGCAAGCCACCGGCCCTGCCAGACAGAAATCCTGAGGCTGAATCATGCCGCCATGTTGCAGGATCAATGCGCGTTGAATCGCGTTATCCAGTTCGCGCACATTGCCCGGCCACGGGTAGGCGATCAGGCACGCCTGCGCCTCGGGCGACAACCTCGCCGCGGCATGCTTCATTTTGTTGACGTGCTTGGCCAGCAGCCGCTCGGCCAGCGGCAGAATATCGGCGGTACGCTCCCGCAGCGGCCGCCATGCCAGCGGGAACACCGACAGACGATAATAGAGATCCTCACGGAAGCGCCCCGCCGCCACTTCCCCGGCCAGATCCCGGTTGGTGGTGGCGACCACGCGAATATCCAGCGTGATCGGCTTGCGCGCACCGACCCGCTCGACTTCGCGCTCTTGCAGCACACGCAACAACTTGGCTTGCAGCCCCAAGGGCATTTCGGAGATTTCGTCGAGCAGGATGGTCCCGCCGTCGGCCTGCTCGAACTTGCCGGCCTGGGCCGCGATGGCGCCAGTGAACGAGCCCTTCTCGTGACCAAACAGCGTGGCTTCGAGCATATTGTCGGGAATCGCCGCGCAGTTGATCGCAATGAATGGCTGACTGGCGCGGTGCGAGTGCTGGTGAATGTAGCGCGCCAACACCTCCTTGCCGGTGCCGGACTCACCCGAGATCAACACTGTGGAATCGCTGCGTGCTACACGTGCGGCCAATTCCAGGAGTTGCGCACTGGCCGGCTCGAAAGCCACCGGCCCTTCGTTGTCGCTGGCGCCAAGATTGCCCAACGCATGGCGCGATACCAGATCGAGCAATGCCTTGGCTTCGAACGGCTTGACCAGATAATCGGCCGCACCCTGGCGCATTGCATCGACCGCCCGCTCCACGGCACCGTGCGCCGTCATCAGCAACACCGGCAGTTGCGGTTGTCGCGCGCGCAGCAGGCCAAGCAGTTGATGCCCGTCCATACCCGGCATGTTGACGTCGCTGACGACCAGGTTGAACGCCTCGGTTTCGACCGCCGCCAGGGCTTCTTCCGCCGAACCGACGGCTTTGTAATCATGCCCGGCGAGCAAGAGCGTATCGGCCAACGCTTCACGCAGCGCGCGGTCATCTTCGACCAGCAGAACCTTGATACCCATGACCTTCACTCCGCTCCCTGAGCGCTGCTTTTATCGCTGACAAAAAGCGGCAGGACTACCTGCGCACACGTGCCGCGACCGATTCGCGAACGCAGCTGCAATTCTCCCTGATGAGCACGGGCAACCGCCTTGACCACGGTCAGGCCGAGACCGGTGCCGGTGGCTTTGGTCGTGAAAAATGGCTCACCCAGACGCGCCAGCACGGTGCCTTCGATGCCACTGCCGCTGTCGCTGACACACACACGCAAATGGTTGTCCCGGGCATACAGATGCACCTTCAAGCGCACGTCACCGGCGCTGGCTTGAATGGCGTTTTCGATAAGGTTGAGAAGCGCACCGACCAGGGTGTCGCGATTGCACAGCAGATCACCGGCATGACTGTCGCACTGCCAGCGGATCGGCAGATCCTGCACGTGGGGCAGCGCCGCCGCTTGTAACGATTGCATCAATTGCTTCGGCGTGACGCGGTCGGTCAACGGCAACTCGCCGCGCGCGAACACCAGCATGTCGCGTACCTGATGCTCCAACTCGTGCAAACGCTCCTTGAGCCGCCCGGCGAAACGCTGCTGAGTCTCGACGGGCAACGCTTGCTCGGTCAAATGACTGGCGTAGAGCAATGCAGCGGACAAGGGCGTACGAATCTGATGGGCCAGCGAGGCAACCATGCGCCCCAGGGAGGACAGCCGCTCGTGTCGAGCCAGTTGATCTTGCAGATGACGGGTTTCAGTCAGGTCGTTGAGCAACACCAATTGACCGGGCTCAGCGTCCAGCGAACGCGTGGCAATCGACAGGCGTCGACCATCCTTCAAAGAGACTTCGTGACCATCGTCTTTACGCGGCGCAAAGCAGCGCGCAATGACATGACGCCACAACTCACCCTCGAGCGGCAGGCCGAGCAGCTCGCAGGCCGTCGGGTTGGCCTCACGCACCACACCCTGAGCGTCGATGACGATGACACCACCGGGCAACAGATCGAGAAGGTTTTGCAGACGGTTGGCCAGGCGTTCTTTTTCCGCCAGCTCCTGCATGCGCTGGGCACTGACGACCGCCAGTTCGCCCTTGAGCTCGGTGACCCGCGCTTCAAGCATGCTGTAGGAGTCGGTCAATTGACTCGACATCTGGTTGAACAGTGCGAAAGCCTGCTCGAGGCCAAGCCGGCTGGCCTGTTCTACGGACGATGATTGCCCCAGGGCATCAGGGCCATGAGACATCTGGGCGGCTTGGGGCATCGTGCTCTCTCGCTGTGCTGACCGTCAGTTAAACGGAACGTTGCGAGGGATGTAGCAATACCCGTGCCTAAAAAAAACCGCCTATAAATGAATGACTTGAAAAACAGGCGTCAATCATCCGCCTGTTCATCTCCGTCACGACGGCTCATGCCGTACTTGCGCATCTTCTCCACGAGCGTGGTGCGTCGGATACGCAGGCGTTCGGCAGCACGCGCCACAATGCCGTTGGCATCGTCGAGCGCCTGTTGAATCAAGCCCTGCTCCAGGCCACCCAGGTAGTCCTTAAGGTCCAGGCCTTCCGGCGGCAGCATGGCACCGGCGGTGAAGTCCGGGGTATGGCCGTTAATCGCCACGCGCTCTTCGAGATCACTGCGCAGGGTGTCGACCATCTGCTCGTCTTCGTCGTCGACGTAGCGGAATTTCTTCGGCAACTCGACCACGCCGATTACCCCGTACGGGTGCATGATCGCCATGCGCTCCACCAGGTTCGCCAACTCACGGACGTTGCCCGGCCAGCCATGACGGCACAGGGACATGATGGCGGCGGAGTTGAAGCGAATCGAACCACGCTTCTCGTGCTCCATGCGCGAGATCAGCTCGTTCATCAACAGCGGAATATCTTCGACGCGCTCGCGCAAGGGCGCCATCTCGATCGGGAACACATTCAGGCGATAGTACAAATCTTCGCGGAAAGTGCCGATCTCGATCATGCTTTCGAGATTCTTGTGGGTCGCCGCAATGATGCGCACGTCGACGCTCTGGGTCTTGTTGCTGCCCACGCGCTCGAAGGTGCGCTCCTGCAACACGCGCAGCAATTTGACCTGCATCGGCAGCGGCATGTCGCCGATTTCATCGAGGAACAGGGTACCGCCGTTGGCCAGTTCAAAACGCCCGGCGCGGCTGGTGATCGCGCCGGTGAAGGCGCCCTTCTCGTGGCCGAACAATTCGCTCTCGAGCAGCTCGGCAGGAATAGCCCCGCAGTTGACTGGCACGAACGGCGCTTCGCGGCGCTTGGAATGGTAATGCAGGTTGCGCGCGACCACTTCCTTGCCGGTACCGGACTCACCGAGGATCAGCACGCTGGCATCGGTGTCGGCGACTTGCTGCATCATCTGGCGGACGTGCTGAATCGCCCGGCTGGTGCCGACAAGACTACGGAAAAGATTGGGTTCGCGATGACGACCGCGCTCCCGGGCCTGGTCGTACATCTCGCGATAGACCTGGGCACGGTGCAACGAATCGAGCAATTTGCTGTAGCTCGGTGGCATTTCGAGAGTCGAAAGCACCCGGCGACGCTGGTCTTCAGGCAAGTCAATGGAAGAATTATCGCCCATTAGCAAAACCGGAAGGAACTCATCCCAGGTCGAGAGTGTCTTTAGCAAGCCCAAAAGTGCACCAGGAGCATTGACCGTCCCGATGAGGACACAGATTACTTCTCGACTAGACGACAAAGAGCCGACAGCCTGCTGCCAGTCATGGCTTCCGCAGGGTAAATTTTCTTCACCGAGAAAATTTAAAATCACCGCCAGGTCGCGGCGGCGGACGCTATCGTCATCAATCAGCAGAATTTTGGTTTCACGCCACATGCAATAGCAACTTCCCTAGTCAACTCAATGCCCAAAATGCTGGGGCAAGCTAAACGCTTGCAGGCCTGATATGCCTGAAGACGACTGAAATCTGGAACAGCCACTAGTTAAGTCAAAAATCCGTGCACAGTCAAATTTATGGCGCACTTTGTTTGGATTAACTGGCGTCAATTAACCAAACAGATGGTAAACCTTTGATGCCTTTTGTGCTTGGGTGATCTGCGACATCTCGTCGACTATCGCCTGACGCTCACCCATCGTCGCCGTCAGCAAGTCTTTATACACGGCCAACAACCCCTCAAGATTGGCTCGCACCGCATCTTCATTGATCGGTGCTTCACTGAGTACCTCATCGACACACTCCCGACATGCCGCATCCAGCTCGCCAATAGCGTCCCAATTTCGCGCCGCCAGGGCGTCGACCAGGGCCTCGCGGGTTTCTGCGATTCGCTGCAGTGCTTGACTCATGACGTCATCCTCGGCCGTCAGGCCTGTGGGCTGGCAATCGCATCCCAACCGCTTTTCAGGGTTTCGAGCAGGCCAGATACTTCGTCGATGATGGCTACATCGTTGCTAGTGTTAGCCTCTATCAATCGGTTGGTCATGTAGGCATACAAGCTGTCCAACTGTTCAATAGACGCAGGATCTTCGGTTTTCTCCGGGTTCAACCCATCCCGTAGCCCGATAATGATGTCGGTAGCCTTGCCCAGCATCAAACCCTTCAGGGCGATGTCACCCCGCTCCAGAGCACCCTTGGCTTGAGCCATACGATCAAGGCCACCCTCCATCAGCATCTGCACCAGACGATGAGGATTGGCTTCAGAGATCTGGGCATGGGAATTGACCTTCTGGTATTGGCGAAGGGCTCTCATGGGGTTCATGTTTCTACCTCGTGACAGACAACAGCTTGAAATTGGGAAGGCTCTGATCTTTATGTCGACTGAGCGACAGAGAACTTTAACGCAGACCGTCCACCAATGAAAAAACCCAGGCGCTGTCATTACAGACTGCCTGGGTTTTTATGCCCGACGAAATTAGTCGTCTTTTTGGTTATTCAGCGCATTGAGCGTAGTCATGATGCTGTCGCTCTGAGCACGAAGCTTAGCTACCAGGGAGTCCATAGCGTTGTACTTTGCCGAAAGACTGGTTTGCAACAAAGTCATACGCTCATCAAGGGTAGACTGTTGTTTTTTCAGCTCAGTGAGGCTTTCGGTCAAGGATTTCGAACGCTCGGCCAAGGTGCCCGTACTTGCCTTGGCATAGTCGTCAGTGGCCGTCGTGAGACGCTTCAGCAAGCCGGTTTCGCCATTGAAAATACTGCCGATGTCCGCAGCATTCGTAGTTATTGCTTTATCCCACTTTTTGTCGTCCATCGTCAGCAGACCCGTTGTCGAGTCTGTACTAATTCCGAACTGCGCCAGTGATTTGAAGGTTCCGTTCCCTGACATCGCATTCAGTTCGTTGCGGATCGAACTAGTCAGGGTGCGCATCGAAGCATCGCCGGTCAATGTACCCGCAGTCGGCGTTCCATCTTCGCCGATAGTGACCTTAGTCTCGTCACTTATAGCCTTCATCAAAGCGTTGTAGGTATCGACAAAACCCTTTACCCCGGATTTCATTACCGTGGTATTGGTACTTACTGCAATGGTAATCGGTGTCTGCACTCCGGTGGTGGCGTCCTTAGGTGAGACCGCCAGTAACTTGATACTCACGCCGCTGACCGCTTCCTCAATGGTATTGGTCTTGGACTCCAAGGCAATACTGCCGTCAATGGTGTACTTGGCATTCTTCGGCACTTCCACAACAGTGGCGCCGACATCGACGCCTGAATTACCCGACAACGTGATATCTGAACCAACGCCCATGGTTGTGGAGGTCAACACCAGCCGGGAACCAGTGGAGTCAGTCAGGATGTTTGCACTTAAACCGGCAGTTGAAAATTGCGAGTTGATCGAGTCACGCACTTGCTGCAGCGTCGCGCCTGCAGGCACGCTCAGATCATATTTCTTGCCCGACTGCGAAATCGTCAAGGTGGTCGGAGACGTTCCACTGTTAACCACCGAGGATGCTCCGCCAGCAAAGGTCTTGGTCGACAGTTTTGAGGCGCTGGCCAACTGCGAAACAACGAGCTTGAAACTACCGGTAGACGCGCCATTACCAGCTGTCATCGTAGCGATTTTCTCATCCGACGACGTACCGGTCAGCCCCGTGAAACTACTGCCTGTGCTCATGGTGGTAAGAGCACCACGAAAAGCATCCAGCGCCGCCTGAATCTTTCCGATCGACGACAGCGTGGTGGTTGCTTTCAACGTTTGAGTGTTGATCTGCGTTTGTTTAGGAACTCTTTCGGCATCAACCAAAGATTTAACAATCGCCTGGGTATCGATGTTCGAACCAATACCGCTAACCGTTGAACCCGCCATCGTCTTACTCCTTATCCAGTGGCCGCCGTTTTCTTGGCGAGGTGCGCCTCAATCACAGATACCAACAATATTCATGCCAGCTCAGACCTTGTCGTCAAACAACAGGCTGCTGGCTTGGCTCAGGCTTTGCGCCAGTTTTAATGCAGTTTCCGAAGGAATCTGGCGAATCACGTCACCACTTTCGGTGGCGATGACCTTGACCACAACCCGGCCGGTAGAGTCATCAATGGAAAAGTCGAGCTTGCGCTGGCTTGCTTGAACAAACTCGCGAATATCGGTAACCGCTTTTTCCAGCTCGTCGCGCTTGGGTTCTGTCGCCGCCTGGGCAACAGCTTCAACCTTCGGCCGACTGACCGGTTCAACCGGTGCAGGTTGGCTTTGAGGTGCAACCTGTGGATAAGACTGGTTCAACTTGACGCTCATATCCATGTCCCATCTCCTCATCACGGAAAAGACAAAAGGGCACGTAAACGCGCCCCTCCGTCATTTACCAAACGCTGAAATTACTGAAGCAGCTTCAGTACAGCGGATGGCAGCTGGTTAGCTTGCGACAGGATGGCAGTCGAAGCCGATTGCAGCGTTTGTTGCTTGGTCAACTCTGCAGTTTCAGCCGCAAAGTCCACGTCCTGCACGGTAGAACGAGCAGCGGTGGAGTTCTTCTGGATGTTCTGCAGGTTGTCAGCAGTGGTGGTCAGACGGTTCTGGGTAGCACCCAGACCCGAACGGACGCCGTCGATGGTGCCGATGGCCTTGTCGATAACTGCCAGTGCGTTTTGAGCATTGGTAGCATCGGTCACGTCAGTCTGAGCGATGGTTTTCTTGGTCGACGAAACAGTTGCACCAGAGAACACATCCGAGACGCCAGTAGCGGTGTCGCTCAGCGAATAGCCTTTGGCGGAGTCGAGGGAGACCTGACCGGTAACAACAGTCGTTGCGCCAACCAATGCAGTTGGGGTAGCGAATGCACCGCTGCCATCTTTTGCACCGACTTTGATGTTTGCAATCGCGTTAGCGTCAGCACCCGAGAAAGTCAGGTTTTCGCCCGAATCGGATTTTACCGAAAGGCTCTTGTTCACTTCGTCGTAGTTAACGCTGATACCGAGCTTGGCAGCGTTGGACTTCAGTTGGTCTGCCAGGCCTGCCAGATCGGTAACACCTACGAAGTCAACGGTACCGCTGCTACCCACAGCCAGCTTGAAGTTTGCTGGTGTAGCGGCACCCACTTCCAGCTTGACTTCGGTGCTGGCAGTAGCAGTCAGACCACCAATTGCGCCGTTCAGGCCAGTGGCAATGTCTTTCGCCGAAGCAGCAGCGCCATAAGCAACAGTCTTGGTTTGGCCGTTACCAGTAACGGTGATATTGCCGCCAGCCAAGCCAGTAGCGCTCGGTGCGATTGCCTTACTTTTGATCTGCTGCGAACCGATATTGCTGGCCGCTACGTTTTCCAGGCTCAGGTTGATGGTTTCGTTGGCATTGGCGCCGACCTGAATAGCCTTGGTGCCGTACGAACCGTCCAGCAGCTTCTGGCCACCGAAAGTGGTGGTCTGGGAGATACGCGTCAGTTCAGCTGTCAGAGCCTGGTATTCGTCGTTGTTCGACTTACGGTCGTCTGCGCTCAGGGAGCCGGTAGCCGAGGACAGAGCCAGGGTACGCATTTTTTGCAGGATGTCGGTCGAAGCCTGCATCGCGCCTTCAGCAGTTTGAGCGATGGAGATACCGTCGTTCACGTTCTTGACCGCTTGGCCCAGGCCGTTGATCTGGCTGGTCAGGCGGTTAGCGATTTGCAAGCCAGCAGCGTCGTCTTTGGCGCTGTTGATACGCAGGCCGGAAGACAGGCGCTGCATGGAAGTAGCCAGGGCACCGCCGGCTTTGTTCAGGTTACCCTGGGTGCTGATGGAGGCAATGTTGGTGTTTACGGTTAAAGCCATGACGAAATCCTCGTTGGATGGATACTGCGGCTTCCGGCCCTGGCAACCGCCGGGTGTGGCCTAGAGAACCTACGTAATAGTTATCGTCGTGAGGTGGCTTTGCTTGAGGGGTTTTTTCGAATTTTTTAGTGGCAGCGTGCCAGCCCTTTATTTTCAAGGCTTTACAGACAAAAAGTCGGCGCCAGAAAAACGCAAAACGCCCGGCAACCTGAGTTGCCGGGCGTTTTTTTTGCCTGCGTTCGGATTGATTAGCCGCGATAAAGAATCGCCGAGCCCCACGAAAGGCCTACGCCAAAGCCGCTGATCGCCACGCGCGTCCATTTCGAATCGAACACGTGGTTCTGCAACAGCAACGGAATACTCGATGAAACCGTGTTACCGGTTTCGAGCATGTCCTTGACGAACTTCTCCGGCTCACCTTCTTCAAAGCGACGCGCCACGGCATCGACAATGGCCGCGCTGCCCTGGTGAATGCAGAAGGCATCGATGTCGCCGGCTTGCAGGTTCGACTCGTCCAGCAGCTCATGCAAATGCGCCGGGACTTTCAACAGTGCAAAGTTGAATACCTGACGGCCATTCATGAAGAACACACCATCGGTAACCTTCAAGTGCGGTGCACCGGAACCGTCGGTGCCGAACTTCGACTTGCCCAGCTGCCAGACAGCGTTTTCGCCCATCCAGGTTGCGGTGGCGGCATCGCCGAACAGCATGGTGGTGTTACGGTCTTCCGGGTCGACAATCTTCGAATACGGGTCGGCGGTAATGAGCAGGCCGTTTTTCAGCCCCGCCGCTTCCATGAAGCCTTTGATCGCATAAATGCCGTAGACGTAACCGGAACAGCCCAGGGAAATATCGAAAGCGGCGACATGGGTCGGCAGGCCCAACTTGTCCTGAACGATCGCAGCGGTGTGCGGCAGCCCTTCTTCATCACCGTTCTGGGTGACGACGATCAGACAGTCGATGGCTTCACGCTTGAGTTCGGGACTGGCGGCGAACAGCGCATTGGCGGCTTCGACACACAGGTCGGAGGTTTCCTGATCGGCATCCATACGCGGCAAAAACGCCGAACCGATCTTGCCAAGGATGAAGGTTTCATCCTTGTCGAACTTTGCACCCTGGGCGTAGTTATCAACCCCGGCTACCGGCACGTAACTCGCAATATTTTTTATGCCAATCATTATGGCTTCCCAATAATAAACAGCTGAACATCGCCGCTCGCTGAATCGAGGGCGTCTACAGTCAGGGCCTGGCATCGTCGGCGCTCAAGCAAACACCTTGAACATCCGCCACCTTTCACCGCCCGCAGACAGGATACAGTGAAGATGCGCGTTTTGACTGACGGGTCACTCAGAGATCGCTGCTTTATTTGATTTTATGGCCCTGATTCCGCCCTTTGCGCCTCGCTTCCTACAAAAAAAGAGCAAAAAAAAGCCAGCCCCCGGTGACAGGGACTGGCCGCGAGCGGTCAGGACCGACTCAAAGCTTGTTGAACAGACTCAGCTGGGAAACCTTGGCGAACGCCAGTTGCGCAGCCTGCAGCATGGTTTGCTGCAAGGTCAGGCGCGTCAGGACTTCAGCCGGGTCGGCTTCCCTGATTGCCGACTGCGAACTGGTGTTGATCAGGTCGGTGCTTTGAATCGAATTGCGCTGCATGTCCATCACGTTGCCCCGGGCACCAATTGCACCACGCGCCAGATCCACCTGGTTCTTGGCGTTGCTCAAGTTGGCAATGGAAGAAGCAATGACGCTGTCCAGATTACGCTGCGCTGCCGGGTTACCAGAAGTCGGTACTTCAAGCGCCTTACGTAACTGACTGACCGTATCGAGTACGTTCTGAGTCTGGTGTGTGTTGACCGTAATGTCGAACTGATCACCTGCCGCAGGAGCCGTGGCGCCACCGAGGGTAAAGCTGACGCCAGCGGCTGTCGCCACGCCAGCCACCACGGTTCCGGTAGTCACTGGAGTGCTGCCGCTAGTCATCGGACGGGTGTACAACTCAAAGGTCCCAGGCCCGGTAAACTTCAGGACGGCCCCGCCTTCAGGGAAAAAGCTCTTGTAATCGGTACTGTTGGTTACCGAAGTCTGACTGATGACTGCCGCCGACGTGTTGCCCGGAGCACGCGTGCTGACGAAGCTGTCTGGCTTTGCTGCCAACTGGAAACTGTGTCCCGCGATGACCGCATCCGCATTGGCTGGATTGTCGGTCGCCTGGAATGAGATATCCAGAGCAAAACTCACACCACGGAAACTGATGTCAGAGCCGTCCTTGTTGTTCGGATCGAATTTACCCCCACCCGTCGCTTCGGCGGTTACGTCGTTACCCAAGGCATCCGTTATCACAAATTGCGTACTGCTGGTGAACGCCAGAGTGTAAGGCTGTCCATTGCGGAAGCTGGCGTCGAACGCAGGACCGGAACTCACCAGGCCTTGGGTCAAGGATACTCGCCCGTCATCGACAGCCGGCGCGGTCATGGTGGTCGTGCTGCGTGCGGCGTTGATTGCCTGTTGAAAAACATCCCAACCGGTATCATTCAGACCCAGCGACATCGAATCGCCGATCTTCAGTTCCAACTGGGTCTGGTCACCTTGATAGCTGTAGGTGCCGTCACTGTTGCGCACAAAAGGCTGTGTGTTATTGCTGGCGCCGGAAAAGATGTATTTACCATTGGCGTCCTTGCTGTTCATCAAATTCAACAGTTGCTCTTCCGCCTGCGCAACTTCAGCGCCAATGGATTTGCGGTCGTCGTCGTTCAACGAGGCGCCACCGGCGCGCACGGCCAGCTCGCTGACTTTTTGCAGCACGGTGTTGATGCTGTCCAGCACGCTTTCTTCCTGCGCCTGAGCCGTGTTCAACGCGTTGATGTTGGTCGTGTACTGACCCAGCATTGCCTTTTGTTGCTCGAGTTGCAGCAAACGCGCCGCTCCGACCGGATCATCAGCTGCTTGCGCCAGTTTCACGCCGCTGCTGGCTTGCTCAGCCGTTTTCACCACATTGTTGAGGTTGCGCGAATAGTTGGCAGCCGTCGTGGCGTAATACTGTGCTGTAGAAATACGCATGTTCTACGGCTCCTTAAAGGGCATTGATCAGGGTGCTGAAAATTTCCTGCGCAGTCTTGATGATCTGCGAAGAGGCCGTGTAGTACTGCTGATACTTGGTCAGGTTGCCCGCTTCTTCATCGAGGTCGACGCCCGACAACGAGTCACGGGCATTGCGTGCACCGGTCATGATGGTGTCGGTAGCCGTGGCATCCAGTTGACCTTGCTTGGTCAGGGAGCCGACGGTCGATACCAGGCCACCATATGCATCGGTAAAACTGACACCCGGGCTGGTAGCGCTGGCACCGACGGTAGCCTTGGTTTGCAAAGCGAGCAGTGCCTGGGAGTTGCGGTTGTCGGTGCTGTCGGCCGCTGTCATGGCGATATTGAAACTATCGCCCGACTTCGGGCTACCGCTGACGGTCATACCCACACTGAAGGTTTTGGCGTTGCCACCGGCATCGGTGTAAGGCACCGAAATGCTCACATCATTGTCCTGGCCTGGCACGATGCTGCCGGTGCCGATGCTGTTGCCCTTGGAGTCGAACACTTCGTACGCCGTGGCGCTGGTCATCAACATACGGACCGGCATCGATGCCTTGACCGCCGTCTGCACTTCCAAACGCTGCACTGGATCGTAAATATCCAGCTGGGTTTTCAGGTTCGGCTGGCTGACCGCACCGGTCCCATTATTGCCGGAGGCCTTGGTCGAGGTCAGCGGCGCGGAGGTGGCCAGGGTCTTTGTGTCGGTCATGACGGTGGTCATGTCCGCCGCTGAGCCGCGGGTCGGGGTGATCTTGAAACTGTCGCCAGCGGCGACGGTGCCGGCGTTGATGCTCAGGCTGAAGCCGTCGATGACCGGTTGTGCAGCGGGCGGCGTGGCGAAGGCGAAGTTGCCCATGTCGGTGTTGTCCGACAGGCGACGCACGTTGTAACCGGTGGCGGTGATGGTCACCTGATAGTCACTGGCCTGCACCTTGCTGGTGTCATTGATGGTGACGTTCAGGTTGCCGGAAGCCGGGTTGTTGTTGCCGTTGGCAATGCTGCGCTGGCTGATCGCTGCGGCACTGTTGATGTTGTTGAACAGATTCGCGCCGAAGTTGCCGTTCTGGTCCAGACCTTGGCCCAACTGCTTGTTGACCTGATCGGCCACGACCATGGCGATGCGCCCCAGGCCATTGACCGCTGGCGTCAACACCTCATTGCGATAACGCACCAGCCCACCCATTTCGCCGCCGCTCATCACCGACGTGATATCCACCGACGAGCCGTTGCGATCCATGATGATCGCCGAGCGAGTTGGATCGGCAGGATCCGGCGCCACGCGCAACTTGTTGACGGTATCGCCGACCACCAGTGGCTGGCCGCTGCCCAGATAGATATCGAGGCGGCCTTCGGTTTCAGTCACCTGAGTACCGACCAGCTCGTTGAGTTGGCGAATGGTTTCGTTACGCTGGTCCAGCAGTTCGTTGGGCGTGCCGCCAGAACCGCTGACTTCGGCGATTTTCTTGTTATAGGCCGCAACATTCGACGCCAGCTTATTGACCTGATCGGCCATCGAACCCAACTGGTCGTTGATGTAAGTATTTTGCTGCGACAGCTGCTGCGAGATGGCATTGAAGCGGCTGCTCAAACCCTGGGCATTGGTCAGCAATGCCTGGCGAGCAGCGTTGTCATTGGAGTTGCCGGCCAACGTCTGCAAGGAAGCGAAGAACGATTGCAGGGTCTTGGTCACACCGGTACCGCTGTCGGACAGCAGCTTGTCGACCTGGGTAGCCTGTCCCAGATAAGCCTGCGCATCGCTGTTGAGCGAGGTGGTGGTTTGCAACTGGGCATCGAGATAGCTGTTGTATACCCGACGCACATCGGCCAACGTGGTCCCGGTGCCAATGAACACATTGCCATACTGAATAGAATTTTTGCTGTTCTGCACAGTTTGTTGGCGCGAGTACCCGACGGTATCGACGTTGGAAATGTTATTACCGGTAGTCACCAGCGAGGCGTGGCTAGCGGACAAACCCGACATTCCGATGTTGAGCAAACTCATGGTTCAGACCTTATGACCTTATGCCTATAAAGGCGTGGTGGAAACGCCCGCCGCAGCGTAGTTCTGGTAACTCGTCATCTGCTTGGCTATCTGCGAAATCTTGCTTGCGTAGTCCGGGTCGGTTGCATAACCGGCCTTTTGCAACTCGCGTACAAACTGTTCTGGGTTATCGGCCGACTTCACGACATCTTGATAGCGATTATTCGTCTGCAACAACGTCACAAGATCATGGAAACTGTCCTTGTAAGAGGCATAGGAACGGAACTCGGCCGTCTCCTTGACCATCTCGCCATTTCTGAATTCGCTGGTGATCGCGCGCGCTGAATCGCCCTTCCAATTGCTGCTGGCCTTGATGCCGAACAGGTTGTGGCTGCTGCTGCCGTCCTGTGCGCGCATGACCGATTTACCCCAACCGGTTTCCAGGGCAGCCTGCGCCACCAGGTAACGCGGATCGACACCAATGCGTTCGGCGGCTTCCTTGGCCATCGGCAGCATGGTGTTGACGAATTGGTCGGCGGAACTGAAGGCTTTCTTCGCCGGCGCCAGTGGAATCTGGGCGATGGCGCGACCATGGATCTGCAAGCCTGCGCCCGATGTTGCCTGCGCATTGGCCAACCAGTCGCCGTTGTACAGAGGCCCGGCACCGGTGAGGGTGGTGCGCTCCGGCAATGGCGTTTTGTTGACTGCCGCAGTCGCTGTAGTCGTTGCCGAAGGCACCAGGCCGGCGAGCAAGCGGTCAGCCAGTTTCGGCGGCAATGCCAGGCGCCGCTGATTGATCAGCGCCATGTCGTTGCTGTGTGCGCCCTCGCCTGTCGGTGCGCTGACCGAACGCGAAGCCCATAAAGGACGTTGACCATTGACCCGCGACAACGGCCCGTTGATTGCCACCGTGCCCGCCGCGATCGGCGTTTGCGCGGCGGCTTTCGCCGCCTCCTGCTTGGCGGCGGACAACGTCGCCGCCTCACCCGGAGCCAGCGGTTTGTTTTTCGACATCTGCCGCATCAACACGTCCGCCAGCCCGATGCCACCGCCCTCGCGGGACATGGAGACGGCCAGTTGCTGGTCGTACATTTCCTGATACTGCTTGGCCTCGGCGGTGTTCAGCGGGTTGTCCTTGCCCAGCGCTTCGGTGGCCGAGCGCATGGACTTGAGCATCTCGCCGAGGAACAGCGATTCGAACTCCTGCGCAACCTTGCGCATGTTGGCGTCGCTGTTCTTGTCGCCGACCTTGAGCTGGTTCAGGCGGTTCAGGTCGGAGAACGCACCCGAATCGCTGCTGCTGACCCGCCCACTCTTGAACATGTCCATAGGATCGCCGTCCTTAAATCACGATCAGGTCGGCTTGCAACGCGCCGGCCTGCTTCAGTGCTTCGAGGATGGCCATCAGGTCGCCCGGTGCCGCGCCGACCTGGTTCACCGCACGGACGATTTCGTCGAGGGTGGTGCCCGGGCCGAATTTGAACATCGGCTTGGCTTCCTGCTCGGCGTTGACCCGCGAGCGCGGCACGACGGCGGTCTGGCCATTGGACAGCGGGCCGGGCTGGCTGACGATCGGGTCTTCGGTGATGGTTACCGTCAGGCTGCCGTGGGTGACGGCGGCCGGAGAAACCTTGACGTTCTGACCGATCACGATGGTGCCGGTACGGGAGTTGATGATGACTTTCGCCACCGCCTGGCCCGGATCGATTTCGAGGTTTTCGAGGATCGACAGATAGTCGACCCGCTGGCTTGGATCGAGCGGCGCAGTCACGCGAATCGAACCGCCGTCGATGGCCTGGGCCACACCAGGGCCGAGCATGTCATTGATCTTGTCGACGATGCGCTTGGCCGTGGTGAAGTCGGAACGATTGAGGTTCAGGGTCAGGCTGTTGCCCTGGTTGAAACCGCTCGGCACCGCTCGTTCAACCGAAGCACCGCCGGGGATGCGACCGGCCGAGGGAACGTTGACAGTGATCTTCGAACCGTCGCGACCTTCGGCATCGAAACCGCCCACCACCAGGTTGCCCTGGGCCACCGCGTAGACGTTGCCATCGATACCCTTGAGCGGCGTCAGCAGCAATGTACCGCCGCGCAGGCTCTTGGAGTTACCGATGGACGATACGGTAATGTCGACCTGCTGCCCCGGTTTGGCGAACGGAGGCAAATCGGCGCTGATCGACACTGCCGCGACGTTTTTCAATTGCACGTTGCCCGAGCCAGGCGGCACCTTGATGCCGAACTGCGACAGCATGTTGTTGAAGGTCTGCAGGGTGAACGGGGTTTGCGTCGTCTGGTCGCCGGTACCGTTAAGCCCGACCACCAGGCCGTAACCGATCAATTGGTTGGAACGCACGCCGGAAATACTGGCGATGTCCTTCAGCCGCTCGGCTTGAGCGTTGAAGGCCGCGGACAGCATCAGTGCGGCAACGATGAGACTTCTGAAATTCAACGTAGCCACCTAGAAAGGGAACAGCGGGCTGAGGAAGAAACGGTCGAACCAGCCTGGCTGACTCGCATCGGCAAACGAACCGGTGCCCGAATAAGTGATGCGCGCATCGGCGACACGGGTCGACGACACGGTGTTATCGGTGGAGATATCGTCGGCACGAACCAATCCGGCAATCCGTACCAGCTCATCGCCGGTGTTCAGCGTCATCCACTTCTCGCCGCGCACGGCAATGATGCCGTTGGGCAGCACGTCGGCCACGGTCACGGTGATCGAACCGGTCAGGGTGTTGCCCTGCGCCGCCTTGCTGTCACCCTTGGTCGCGCGGTCGCCTTCATAGCTGGCGTCCAGGCTCAAGTCGCCACTGCCGAACGGGTTGTTGGTGTTGGGGGTGGAACCGAACAGCGAGCTCAGGCCGATGCTGGCCTTGCTGTTCTTGCCGATTTGCGAGTTGGCGTTTTTGCTGGCCTGGGTCTTCTCGTTCAGGGTGATGGTGATGATGTCACCAACCCGGAACGCCTTGCGGTCGCTATAGAGGTTCTGCTCGAAACCGGCCTGGTAGATCGAACCGTTGTTCGCGGCAGCCGGCAATGGCGTGCGCGGCAACACCGGAGCGTAGTAAGGATCATTGGGCTTGGGTGTCGGACCGACACAGCCGGCGAGCACGGTGATCCCACTCAATGCCAGAACAGAAACGAAGCGATTCATGACCCTTACCTCACGGTGTTGCAGGCGGCCGCATGACCGCCTCATAGACTTGATTACAGATTCTGCGTTACGAACGAGAGCATCTGATCGGCGGTGGAGATCACCTTGGAGTTCATCTCGTAGGCACGCTGAGTGGTGATCATGTTGACCATCTCTTCAACGGTGCTGACGTTGGACGTTTCCA
>NZ_RCOE01000239.1:0-4732 GCF_004321495.1 Pseudomonas sp. Sample_10 | reverse complement strand
TCTCGCGGCTCGGCAGCGAATACAGCATGCCGTCGTGGCCCATGGCGATGCCGTCGTCGACCGCGATGGTGTTGAATTCCTTGGCCACGCCGCCAGCGCGTTCGATTTCGCGGGCGACCAATTGACCCAGATCTTTCAGGTGCACGTGGCCCGGTACGAACTGGGTGAAGGAGTTGGCAATGGCGATGATCGGCTTCTTGAAGTCGTCATCTTTCATCCCCGTGGCGCGCCACAGAGCGCGGGCACCGGCCATGTTGCGGCCGTGGGTGGATGTTTTCGAGCGGTAATCAGGCATGAAGCACTCCGGGCGGCTAATCAGGTATCAAAAGGGAAGTGAGCTTCTAGTGACGTCTGGAACACTCAGAAATGGCCGTGTGTCCGGAAGTTGCCGATAACTTTGCGGGATCGCCGCGCGCTTCAGCTTGAGCTCATAAACCCGCCGGGGATGACTGGCGATGAATGTCGCGATTCTACACGGCTGGCGGCTGGAGGGAATGCCGGGAAGCGTTGATCCCGTGTTGACCCGGCGTGTGGAATGACGACTGGCAGGTGTCAGCCGACATTGAGCGTCTGTTTATCACGTTGAAAGATCAACGCATTGAGTCCAAGGCCTGCGAGGCTTAATGCCAAAAAGCAAAGGGCCAGGGTGCTGATCAGACCCTCGGGTACCACGCTGATCAATGCGCTGACCACGCCGCCGCTGAGGAACATCAGCACACCACCGACCGAGGTAGAAGTGCCGGCGTATTGCGGGTGGATGTTCATTGCCATGGAGTTGACGACAGGTCTGGTTATGGTTGTGCCAATCGTACAAATAAGCATGGATAACAGCACTGTGGTGGCAGAGAGACCAAATTGCCGAGTCAGCCACAGCATCAGCAGGCCTGAAGTTGTGATCAGCCCCAGGCCAATATTGATCTGGGTGTTAGCGTGCAGGTATCGATGCAGGACGCTGGCGACCACGCCGCCGAAAACATAAGCGACACCATACAGCAGCAACGTCCATGCAAATTCATAGGGTGAGAGTGCCAGTTGCTCCATGAAAATGATGGGTGAATTGACGATGAACGAAAAATGGCAGGCGAAGGCCAGGGCCGAAATCAGCCAGTAACCCATGAACCTTGCATCCGAACAGACTCGCCAATAAGCACTGAGAACTCCGCCATGCGCTGGCGTACGTATCGGTGGTGCTTTCTTGAGCAGCCGGCAAGCGCTCAGCCAGACAATCGTTGCCAGTGTAATAAACACCCAAAAGCTGCCCTGCCAGCCAAACTCCAATTGCAGCCAGGTCCCCAGCAGCGGCGATATGGAAATGAAAACACCGCCCGCAGTCACCATCCATATCCGGAGTCGCTCCCGTTCACGGCCCACAAACAAGTCCTGTACCAGCGACTGGGCCAGCGAAAAGGATCCGCAACCGATCGCCTGGATCACCCGGAAACCCAGAAACCAGTGGTACTCGCTGGAAACTGCGCACCCAGCCGCTCCAATTGTTGCCAGAGCAATACCGGCCAACAACAGCTTCTTGCGGCCCCACATGTCCGAGAGTGGACCAACCAGCAGGATGGAGAGTGCCAGACTGACGGCGAACACGCTGACGGACAGGGCCGCGTCAGTTGGTGAAATCCGGAAGTATGCCGAGAGATCTGGAAAGGAGGGGAGGACCACGTCCAATGGGAACACGCTCAACAGCATCATGGTCATCAGCAACAAGATGATCAGCGGTTTTTCACGGGTGTTTGTGGCGAGGTTCATCAATCAGTGCGCTCGTTCCGTGAGGGGTAGACGAGGATTGATTTGATGAAGAAGCAAGTCAATGCAGGGGAACGTGGGCGATTTCTGAAACATCTGTAGGAGCGAACTTGCTCGCGATGAATCCGGGAACGTCGCGGGGTATCAGGCTCCCCGCGTTATCGTTGACGACCATCGCGAGCAGGCTCGCTCCTACAGGGGATTACTCAGCTATTCGGCAGCAACCGGCAGGTAATGCTCTTGATGTAGCGGGTTTCAGCGATGGCTGGGTGAACCGGATGATCCGGGCCCTGGCCGCCGCGTTCGAGCATCTGGATGTTGCGGTCCAGGTGGCGGGCGCTGGTCAAGAGAATGTTCTGCAGGTCGTCTTCCGGCAGGTGCATTGAGCAGGATGCGCTGACCAGGATGCCGTCCTTGCTGAGCAGGCGCATGGCTTGCTCGTTCAGGCGGCGGTAGGCGCCTTCGCCGTTTTTCATGTCTTTCTTGCGTTTGATGAACGCCGGCGGGTCGGCGACGATCACGTCGAAGCGTTCCTCGCTGGCTTTCAGCTCTTTGAGCGCTTCAAACACGTCGCCTTCGATGCAGGTCATTTTCTCGGCGAAACCGTTCAATGCGGCGTTGCGCTCGACGCCATCGAGGGCGAAGGCCGAGGCGTCGACGCAGAACACTTCACTGGCACCGAATGCCGCGGCTTGCACGCCCCAACCGCCGATGTAGCTGTACAGGTCCAGCACGCGTTTGCCTTTGGCGTATGGCGCCAGGCGCGCGCGGTTCATGCGGTGGTCGTAGAACCAGCCGGTTTTCTGACCCTGGATGACCGGAGCTTCGAATTTCACGCCATTCTCTTCCAGCGCGACCCACTCCGGCACCAGGCCGAAGACAGTTTCGACGTAGCGGTTGAGGCCTTCGGCGTCACGGGCAGCGGAGTCGTTCTTGAACAGAATGCCGCTTGGCTTGAGCACTTGGGTCAGCGCCGCGATCACGTCGTCTTTGTGGGCTTCCATGGTCGCCGAAGCGATCTGCACCACCAGGATGTCACCGAAACGGTCAACCACCAGGCCCGGCAGCAGATCGGAATCACCGTAGACCAGGCGATAGAATGGCTTGTCGAACAAGCGGTCACGCAGCGACAAGGCCACGTTCAGGCGATGCACCAGCAGCGATTTGTCCAGCGGCAACTTGATGTCGCGCGACAGCAGGCGGGCGCAGATCAGGTTGTTCGGGCTCATGGCAACAATGCCCAACGGCTTGCCGCCGGCGGCTTCGAGGATCGCCTGGTCGCCGGCCTTGAAACCGTGCAAAGGCGTGGCGGCTACATCGATTTCGTTGCTGTAGACCCACAAATGACCGTTGCGCAGACGACGGTCGGCATTGGCTTTGAGGCGCAGGCTAGGCAGGGACATGTCGTCGCTCCGGAAAAAAGAGCGGGAGTATAGCGTGTTGCGCAGGGCCACGGCGCGACGGATGGACATGCGGTGATCCGCCAGTGATTGGATGAAACTTCAGTGATCGGGCCGTCCAAGGTGTCGGATCCAACTTTTAGAAGCTAGAATCGGCGCCTGACCCAGAGTGTGTACTTATGTCCCAAGAGCTGACTCCCGAACAAATCCAGCAGTCCCTGCAAGGCATCAGTGTGCCGGCTCAACCGCAGATCATGGTTGATCTGCAGATGGAGCAGTACATGCCCGACCCGGATCTGGAGGTGATCGCGAAGCTGATCTCCCAGGACCCTGGCCTCTCTGGATCGTTGTTGAAGATCGTCAATTCACCGTATTACGGTCTGAGCAACAAGATTGCCTCGATCCAGCGGGCGGTGAATTTGCTGGGCAGCCGCTCGATCATCAACCTGATCAACGCACAGTCGATCAAGGGCGAGATGAACGACGATACCATCGTCACCTTGAACCGCTTCTGGGACACCGCCCAGGACGTGGCGATGACCTGCCTGACCCTGGCCAAGCGCATCGGTATCCAGAACGGCGATGAAGCCTACGCCCTGGGCTTGTTCCATGACTGTGGCGTGCCGCTGATGCTCCAGCGTTTCCCCGACTACATGGGCGTTCTGGAGCAGGCCTATGCCAGTGCCGGGGCCGAGTGCCGCGTCGTGGACACCGAGAACCGGGAATTCAACACCAACCATGCCGTGGTGGGTTATTACACGGCCAAGTCCTGGCGCCTGCCGGAACACGTGAGCACGGCCATCGCCAATCACCACAATGCCTTGGCGATCTTCAGCGATGAATCGTCGCGCAACAGTTCGCTGAAGAACCTGCTGGCGATCCTGAAGATGGCCGAGCATATTTGCGCTTCCTATCGCGTGCTGGGCAACCAGACCGAAGATCACGAGTGGGACAGCATCGCGGCGTTGGTGCTCGATTATGTCGGTCTCTCGGACTACGACTTCGAGACCCTCAAGCAGACGATTCGCGACCTCGGCGCGCACCGCTGATTGTCGGATTTTCTTCCTCCAAGAGAGCACCATGCCTGAACTGCCAGAAGTCGAAACCACCCGCCGTGGCATTGCGCCGCACCTGGAAGGCCAGCGCGTCAGCCGGGTGATCGTGCGTGACCGGCGCCTGCGCTGGCCGATTCCCGAGGACCTCGACGTGCGCTTGTCCGGCCAGCGGATCGTGCTGGTGGAGCGGCGCGCCAAGTACCTGCTGATCAACGCCGAGGTCGGAACCTTGATCAGCCACTTGGGTATGTCCGGGAATTTGCGTCTGGTAGAGGTCGGCCTGCCGGCGGCCAAGCATGAGCATGTGGATATCGAACTGGAGTCGGGCCTGGCCCTGCGCTACACCGACCCGCGTCGGTTTGGCGCGATGCTCTGGAGCCTCGACCCGCTCAATCATGAACTGTTGATTCGCCTGGGGCCGGAGCCGTTGACTGACCTGTTCGACGGTGAGCGGTTGTTCCAGTTGTCCCGTGGCCGTTCGATGGCGGTCAAGCCGTTCATCATGGACAACGCGGTGGTGGTCGG
>NZ_RCOE01000070.1:0-1004 GCF_004321495.1 Pseudomonas sp. Sample_10 | reverse complement strand
CTTTGTGGAACAATGCGGCGACATGCGTTTGCGAGGTTGTTGCCGTGATCGACCCCGATGGTTTCCGTCCTAATGTCGGGATCATTCTGACGAATGATGCCGGCCAGGTGCTATGGGCTCGCCGAATCAATCAAGATGCCTGGCAGTTTCCTCAAGGCGGGATCAACCCCCAGGAGACGCCGGAAGACGCCTTGTACCGCGAGCTGAACGAAGAAGTGGGGCTGGAGCGCGAAGATGTTGAAATACTCGCCTGCACCCGGGGCTGGTTGCGCTATCGTTTGCCGCAACGTCTGGTCAGGACGCACAGCCAGCCGCTGTGCATCGGCCAGAAGCAGAAATGGTTTCTCCTGCGCCTGATCTCCAACGAGCAGCGGGTGCGGATGGATTTGACCGGTAAACCGGAGTTCGATGGCTGGCGTTGGGTCAGCTATTGGTATCCGTTGGGCCAGGTGGTGACATTCAAGCGCGAGGTGTACCGACGCGCTCTCAAAGAGCTTGCCCCGCGCCTTTTATCGCGCGACTGACGACGGAGTTCGACCCCGAGCCATGCTCAATACGCTGCGCAAGATCGTCCAGGAAGTTAACTCCGCCAAGGATCTCAAGGCGGCGTTGGGGATTATTGTGTTGCGCGTCAAAGAGGCCATGGGCAGCCAGGTCTGCTCGGTCTACCTGCTTGATCCAGAGACCAACCGTTTCGTGCTGATGGCCACCGAGGGCTTGAACAAGCGCTCGATCGGCAAAGTCAGCATGGCGCCCAATGAAGGTCTGGTCGGCCTGGTCGGCACGCGTGAAGAACCCCTGAACCTCGAAAATGCCGCGGATCACCCGCGCTACCGCTACTTCGCCGAGACCGGTGAAGAGCGCTACGCCTCGTTCCTCGGGGCGCCGATCATTCACCACCGCCGTGTCGTCGGCGTGTTGGTCATCCAGCAAAAAGAACGTCGCCAGTTCGACGAAGGTGAAGAAGCCTTCCTCGTGACCATGAGCGCGCAGCTTGCCGGCGT
>NZ_RCOE01000115.1:0-4775 GCF_004321495.1 Pseudomonas sp. Sample_10 | reverse complement strand
AAAGGCATGGAATCGGATCGCGGCCTCAAGCCGTTCAGCGAACTGCAAGCGCCGAAAGTCACCCCTGCCGACCTTGGCAACGCCGAAGAAGCCCTGGATCTGGAACGTGATGTTGGCCTGAACTGATGAGCGCGTCACTATCCGCCCTCGCCCTACGCAGCGTTTATGTGCCACGGCGCAAGCGACCGTCGATCTGGCTGTTGCTGCCGGTTTTGCTGCTGGTTGTGCTCAGCCTGCTGCCATTGGCCTATGTCGGACTCAAGGCTTGGCAAGCAGGCTGGGCCGAGGCGCTGCATCTGCTGTGGCGGCCGTATGTATTCGGCCTGCTGCGCAACACCCTGGCACTGATGGTCGGCGTGACGCTGGCTTGCGGCCTGATCGGTCTGTCGCTGGCATGGTTGCTGGAACGCAGCAATCTGCCAGGGCGACGGCTATGGGGCGTGATCCTGTGCCTGCCGTTCGCCGTTCCGGCCTTTGTCAGCAGCTTCACCTGGGTGTCTCTGAGCGCTCACTTCGAAGGGCTGGGCGGGGCGATTCTGGTGATGACGCTTTCCAAATACCCGCTGATTTTCCTTCCCGTTGCAGCGACCCTGCGCAATCTCGATCCCTCGCTGGAGGAGTCCGCCCGCACGCTGGGGCAGAATCGCTGGGGCGTATTTTTCAAGATCACCCTACCCCTGCTCTGGCCGTCACTGGTCGCTGGCGCCTTATTGATCGCATTGCACATGCTGGTGGAATTTGGCGCGCTGTCGATTATCGGCCTGCAAACCTTCACCACTGCAATCTATCAACAGTTCGAGTTGGAGTTCAGCAATGCCAACGCGGCGATGCTCTCCGCCGTACTGCTGATCCTCTGCCTGGCGCTGTTATGGCTGGAGCTGCGCGTGCGCGGCAAAGGTCGACACGTGCGCACCGGCCAGGGTGCGGCGCGACGCGCTGAACAGGTTCGACTGGGGCCTTGGGCTGTGGCAGGCCAGCTTTATTGCCTGCTGCTGGCAATCGTCGGCAGCGGGATTCCGCTGGGCATGTTGGCTTACTGGTTGGCAGTCGGATCGTCGGCAGCCTTTCCAATGGCAGCCATCGGCGAAGCATTGCTGTCATCTCTCGCGCTGTCGCTGGGTGGCGCTGCGTTTTGCCTGGTGCTGGCGGTGCCGGTCGGCCTGCTGGTCGTACGCCATAAAGGCCAACTGGCGATCTGGGCCGAGCGCTTGCCATATCTGCTGCACGCCCTGCCGGGATTGGTCATCGCCCTGACCCTGGTGTATTTCGCCCTGCACTATGTGCCGATGCTGTACCAGACTTCGGCATTGCTGTTGATTGCCTATGCGCTGCTGTTTCTACCGTTGGCTCAGGCGCCGATCCGCACCGCCCTGAACAAGGCGGCACCGCAGCTGGAAGAGGCGGCGCGCACGCTTGGAGCTTCGTCATTCAGTGCGTTCTGTCGAGTGACACTGCCGATCATTTTTCCGGCGCTGGGTGCGGCGTTTGCCTTGGTATTCCTGGATGCGATGAAGGAACTGACGGCGACCTTGCTGTTGAGTCCGACGGGGCTGAATACACTGGCGACGGAAGTCTGGGCGCATACCGCGAACGTGGAGTTTGCGGCGGCGGCGCCTTATGCGGCGTTATTGATATTAGTGTCGGGGTTGCCGGTCTATCTGCTGACGACCCGGATGTATCTGAGTCGTTAAGACCGCCATCGCGAGCAGGCTCGCTCCCACAGGGAAACGCATTCCAATGTGGGAGCGAGCCTGCTCGCGATGATGCCAGACCATTCAACACAAACCCTAAGCCCTGAACTGTCCCAGGCTCGCCTTCAATTGTGCAGCCAACCCATCCAGCACCTTGCCGCTGGCTGTGGTTTCCACCACCGCCTGAGCCGCTTTCTCAGCCTGTGCATGAATCGTCTCGACCCTCCCGCGCACTGCCTGCGCGCCCTTGGCCTGATGCGCTGCCGCCTGGGTTGCCAGACCGATCGCCGCATGCACCTGTTCCACCGAGGCCTGCACCGATTGCTGCAACCGCGCACTGTCGCGCAATACCAGTAGACCTTCATTGGCCTGACGCCCGGCCTGACCGATTGCCGCCACCGCTTCGCGCGCGCCCTGCTGCAACGCCACGATGTGTGCCTGGATATCGCCGGTGGAGCTTTGCGTCTTGCTCGCCAGTGCCCGCACCTCGTCAGCCACCACCGCAAAACCGCGCCCGGTCTCGCCGGCTCGCGCCGCTTCAATGGCAGCGTTCAATGCCAGCAGATTGGTTTGCTCGGCAATTCCGTGAATCACCGTCAACACCACTTCAATCTGCTCACTCTGCTGCGCCAGCCGTTCGATCACCTGTGCACCGGTATTGACCTGCCCGGCCAACTCCTCGATCAGGCTGCCGACCCTTGCCGACGTCCGAGTGTTTTCGTCGGTTGCCTGACGAATATCCACAACCTGTTTCAATGCCGCTTGCATGGCGTGGCTTTCCGACTGGGCTTCATCAGCCATTTGCGACAAGGCCCGCAGACTTTCCGCAACTTCATCGCGCTGCATGCCCGCCGCCGCGTCGGCTCCGGCGTTGCGCAAGGTCATGGCACCGATTTCCACGCCGGTACGCTGAGCGACATCACCCGCTTCGCGCACGATTGGCTGCAACTTATCCACAAAGCGATTGACCGCCGAGGCCATGTCGCCGATTTCGTCCTTGCTGTTGATCTGCACACGCTTGGTCAGATCTCCTTCGCCCGCCGCCAGGTCATCCATGGCCACAATCAGCATTTTCAGGCGATTGACCACTCGACGCCCCAACACAACGGCCAGCAACAGCAAAACGCCAAACCCGACCACCGCAAGGCTCACCCCGATGCGCCAGCGCAAGGTCGACGCAGCTTCCTGCACGGTACTGGTGGTATTGGCTTTCATTTCCGAGGCCGTGGACTGCGCCGACTGCAAACGCGATCGCATGGCCGTCGCACTGTCGGCCGCCGCGCCTTTGAGGCTGTCGCCTACCAGCTGATCACCGCTGGCAATCAAAGCCGTGAAGCGTTTATCCAGCGCCGCCAGATCGGCTTCCACCGAGGCGGTCGAGACGCCCATCAGGACCTTGCCGATTTCAACGCCGTTAGGATTGATCGAGGCTTCGATGTAGAACACCGAAGGATCGTTCTTTGCCGCATCCAGCACCTTGTCCAGCGCACGCTCGCCCTGGCCCTTTTCCAGCAGCGCCTTGTTGATCGGGTTCTCGCGGTTGAGGTAGCGCGTCAGGTGCTGGCCCGTGGCGTCGTCATACACCACGAACAACACGTTGGGATTGCGCTGGGCACGACGGGCGAACTCAGACAGGGTAGGCACATCGTTGTCCCACATCGCACGAGGTGCGACGGAAGCCAGCAACTGCGCCATGTCGCTGGCGGAGTCCTTCAGGTCCTTTTCCAGCGTCGCACGCAACTGCGCCTGTTCGTCCTTCAATCGCGCGGACAAACCAGCGGTGAGGCGTTGACGCGTACTGGTGGAAAGGCTGTCCAGGCTCGACGTGACTTCACGCCCGGCCTGCTCCAGTTCAGCGGACAGTTTTTGACTGTCTGCACCCAATCGCACTCCGAGATCGGCTTCCAGCGCGGTTACCGTGCTCCGGGTAAGAGCAACGGCTACCAGCACCTGCACCAAAAGAGCGATACCAAGGGTAACGAACACAGGCCGCAACAAACGGCTTTGTAACAGTGAGAGAACGGCCGACACTTGAAATCCCTCTGCATAAGCGCCATTAAATTGATGGCACGCCGGAAGTGACGTTTTAAGCAAAGCTAATAGCAAAGGTCATGCCGTCCAACAGGCATAAACGACAAAGGCCCCTATTAAGGGGCCTTTGTGTTTTACATCAACGACTTATCAAGCGAACGGATGGCGCAGAACGATGGTTTCGTTGCGGTCCGGACCCGTCGAAATAATGTCGATCGGCGCGCCGATCAGCTCTTCAACGCGTTTGATGTAAGCGCGGGCGTTAGCTGGCAGCTCTTCCAGGGTTTTGGCACCCACAGTCGATTCGGTCCAGCCCGGCACTTCTTCGTAAACAGGCTGCAGGCCTACGTAGCTGTCAGCATCGGTCGGGGCAACGGCATTACCTTGCGCATCCTTGTAGCCGACGCAGATGTTGATGGTTTCCAGACCGTCGAGCACGTCCAGCTTGGTCAGGCAGATGCCCGAGATGCTGTTCACATCGATAGCGCGACGCAGGATGACAGCGTCGAACCAGCCGCAACGACGGGCACGGCCGGTGGTTGCACCGAACTCGTGACCTTGTTTGGCCAGGTGCGCGCCGACTTCGTCGAACAGCTCAGTCGGGAATGGACCCGAACCTACACGCGTGGTGTAAGCCTTGGTGATGCCCAGGATGTAGTCCAGGAACATCGGGCCAACACCCGAACCGGTAGCAACGCCGCCAGCGGTGGTGTTGGAGCTGGTCACGTACGGGTAGGTACCGTGGTCGATGTCCAGCAGGGAGCCTTGGGCGCCTTCGAACATGATGTCTTTGCCAGCGCGACGCAGGTCGTGCAGCTCGGCAGTCACATCCAGCATCAGCGGCTTGAGCAGCTCAGCGTATTCGTTGCATTCGGCCAGGGTCTTGTCGAAGTCGATGGCCGGCTCTTTGTAGTAACCCACCAGCATGAAGTTGTGGTAATCCACCAGTTCACGCAGCTTGTCTTCAAAGCGCGGCATGTTGAGCAGGTCGCCCACACGCAGGCCGCGACGTGCAACCTTGTCTTCGTAGGCCGGGCCGATGCCGCGACCGGT
>NZ_RCOE01000219.1:0-41186 GCF_004321495.1 Pseudomonas sp. Sample_10 | reverse complement strand
CACGCTGCGCACCCTGACCTTCTGGAACCTGGGCAGCCTCAACGGCGCCAGTTACCCGCGCTTGTGGCCGTTGCTGATCGTGGCAGTGGGCGTGGCGTTGTGGCTGCCACGGCGCGCGGCGGCACTCAATGCGATGTTGCTCGGCGAATCGGAAGCCCGGCACCTGGGTTTCAATGTCGAGCGAATCAAACTCGAACTGGTGCTGTGCACGGCGCTGGGTGTGGGTGCCGCCGTGGCGGCGGCAGGCCTGATCGGTTTTATCGGCCTGGTGGTGCCGCACCTGATGCGCCTGCTGGTCGGCCCGGATCATCGGGTTTTGTTACCGGCCTCGTTGCTGGCCGGTGCCAGCCTGCTGTTGTTGGCCGATCTGGTCGCCCGACTGCTGCTGGCGCCAGCCGAATTGCCGATCGGTATCGTCACGGCGCTCATCGGCGCGCCCTTCTTCCTTTACCTGCTGGTGCGAGGGCGTGCCTGATGCTGCGGGCAAACAATTTGCTGGTCCGACGCGACAGCCGCACCGTGCTGGCCGACATCGATATCGACTTGCGTCCGGGTCAAGTACTTGGCGTATTGGGGCCTAACGGCGCGGGCAAAAGCACCCTGCTCGGCGCCCTTTGCGATGAGTTGCCGATCAGCGCAGGCACGGTCAGCCTTGACGGGCGCAAACTCGCTGACTGGCCGGGCCAGGAGCGGGCCAGACGCCTGGCCGTGTTGCCGCAGAGTTCGAGCCTGAACTTCGCTTTCTCGGTCAATGAAGTGGTGGGCATGGGCCGTCTGCCCCATGCCAGCGGACGTGTGCGCGATGCGCAAATTGTCGCCGAAGCCCTGAGTGCCGCCGACGCCTTGCACCTGGCCGGGCGCAGTTATCTGGCGTTGTCCGGTGGCGAGCGCCAGCGTGTGCATCTGGCACGGGTGCTCGCGCAACTGTGGCCGGGCGCCGAGGGGCAGATTCTGTTACTCGACGAGCCGACCTCGATGCTCGACCCGCTGCACCAGCACACCCTCCTGCAAGCGGTGCGCGATTTTGCCGGACGCGGTGCGGCGGTGCTGGTGATCCTGCACGATCTCAACCTGGCGGCACGTTATTGCGATCAATTGCTGCTGTTGCAAGACGGTCGTCCACACGCCTGCGGCCCACCGGATGAAGTATTGACCGCTCAAGCGCTGGAAGCGGTGTACGGGCTGCAAGTGCTGATTCACCGACACCCGGAACGCGGCCACCCTTTGATTATCGCGCGCTGATTCCCCGGCGTGCGAAAGGCCATGTCTGATGAGGAAAACCAATGCGCATTCTGCTGTTATGCCTGGTCAGTCTGCTGGCTGCCTGCCAATCCCATTCCGTCACTGCCCCACCCGCGCCGATCGCCCCGCAAGGTCGCGATCACGCTGACCACCGGGTGATCCGTGAACTCGCCACCGGCCGCACCCTCACCCCGCAAGCGCTGGTCGAACGCCTGGCGGCTGCGCCACGGGTGCTGGTCGGTGAGCAACACGACAATCCTGATCACCATGCCCTGCAACTGTGGCTGCTGCGCCAACTGGCGGCGCGGCGTCCGCAAGGCAGTCTGCTGATGGAAATGCTCAACCCCGATCAACAGGCGAAAGTCGACGCCGCGCAGGCCGATACCCGCGCCGGTCAGCCACCGGCCAATGTCTATCAGGCGCTCTCCTGGCAAGCCAATTGGGATTGGAGTGTTTACGGTGCCGTGGTGACTTACGCCCTAAGCCAGCCCTACCCGCTGCTGTCGGCCAACCTCGACCGGGCGCAGATCATGCAGATTTACCAACAGCGACCGACGCTCAGCGGCGAAGCGTCCACCACGCAACAGGTACAAGCGACTTTGCTGGAGGACATCCGGGAATCCCATTGCGGCCTTCTGCCCGAATCACAGATGCCGGCAATGCTGGCGGTACAGCAACAGCGTGACCGTCACATGGCAGAACGCCTGTCAACGGCACCGACGCCTGCACTGTTACTGGCCGGCGCGTTTCATGTGCGCAAGGATCTCGGTGTGCCACTGCACCTCAAAGACCTCGGTGCCGGCAAAGGTAACGCGGTGCTGGTGCTGGCCGAAGCAGGCAAGACCGTGACAGCAGAAAGCGCGGATTATGTGTGGTACACCGCCGCGCAACCGGAGCAGGATCACTGCGCGAGCTTGCGTGGCGGCACGTCATCGACAATGCAGCGATAACGTGCCGCGTAAAGTTGTGGAGAGTTTGATTAGTCCATCACCTGGAAGGATCTTTTCGGCCGTGCGCCAGGAAAACCTCACAGGCCCAACCGAAACTGCTTCGGCGTAATCCCGAACCGCTTGCGAAACGCCCGAATGAAATTACTCGGTTGCCGATACCCAAGCCGTTCGGCAATCCGCTCGATGGGCTGGTCCCCCGCCGTCAGCCAATGCCGCGCCAACTCCAGACTGTCACCGCGAACGTGCTGTGAAGCTTCAGTCTGCCAGTGGCGCAACATGCTCTGATGCAAAAACGGATTAGCCCCCAGCAATGGTTCATCGAGACTGGCCAGCGGCAGGCTCAGGCACGGATGAGGTCCGCGCTTCACGTCAACCCCGACACCGCGCAACCACTCGCCAGCCGCCTGCTCGGACGTCAGGGTCACTGCGCAAAAAACCTCACCCGGTGCCCGCCCCAGTCGTCGGGCGATGTTGCGCACCAGGCTCAACGTCGCCGCATCCAGCCCAAAAAAATGTGGTAGCCGGTAAACGCTGCGCAAGTGCAGGTGGGCCTGCCCATCGACTTGCTCAAGTTGCGCCTGAACATAATTGGTCACTCGGGGCAGAAACTCGGTGAAGCACAGCAGACTGGCGCGCAGGGTCGCGGCGGAATCGAGCAGAATGTTCAAGCCTTGCAGGGTGGTGGTGGCCATGCCGTTAACCAGTTCACAGCCGAATGTTGCGCTTGCACCCAGCCGCTCGCATTCACTCCACAACTCCTCGACCAGGTGCGCCGGCACCTGTGAACCTTGCCCGTCCAGTAACGAAAGGCAGATACCGGCCCGCTTGAGCAACTGATCACGACACAGCCCTGACTGCTGGGCGTGGCTGAGGATGGTGCGGGTGAAGGCGCTGGAAATGAACGGTTGACTGGTCATGGCACGCTACAACGAAAGACAGGCGTGTACTTATGCCAGCCTCTGTGATATCGATCCAATGCATTAAAAGTATCTACGCAATGCAGGAGACGCATGATGGATCTACGCCAGCTTCGCCATCTGGTTGCACTGGCCGACTACCGCAGCTTTGGTCGCGCAGCCGAGGCGATCAACCTTAGCCAGCCGGCCTTCAGTCGCAGCATCCAGACCCTCGAACGGGACCTCGATTGCCTGTTGGTGGAACGCAGCAGTCGCGAATTCCGTCTGACCGGTCAAGGCGAATTGGTGCTGCAACATGCTCGCCGCTTGCTCGCCGGCAGTCAGGCCTTGCACAACGAACTTACCCAGTACAACGGCCTGACCGGCGGCGAGTTGCGTTTCGGTTGCGGCCCCTATCCGGCTCAATTATTGGTACCCGAAGCCCTGGCAGAATTTATCCAGGCCCATCCGGCGATCCGCATCAGCTTCCATCAGGGCGATTGGCAACAACTGGCGTTGTGGTTGCGTGAGCAACAGATCGAATTCCTGGTGGCCGATGCGCGCTATTTCACCGGTGATCCGCAATACCACGTGCAACTGTTGCGACCGCGGCGCGGGCGTTTTTTCTGTCGTATCGGTCATCCCCTGGCCAAGCGCAAAAACCTGTCCTTGCGCGCCCTGCTCGATTACGCCGTCGTGGGCACCCGCATTCCGCCGATGATCCGCAAAATCCTCGCCGACGCCCAGGGCGAGCCGGACTTCAATCCCACTGTCGAATGCGCTCAATTCGATGCCATCTGCCGCGTGGTGAGACGCTCCGATGCGGTAGGCATCGCTACCATGGAAGCGCTCGCCGAACAGGTCGAACAAGGGTTGATACAGCTTCTGGAATTTGTCGATGCGCCCAGTGATGACCCTGGTCTGCTTCTGCATTACGGCATCGTCAGTCGCGTCGGCTATTCCCTGACACCCGCAGCGCTGGCAATGATGGAGGCGATAGTGCGGGTCGATGAGCGTTTGCTGGCAGCGACCTCGATGTAAACCCGGTGGGGGCCAGCAGGCTGACTCCTAGGATTTCGGGGCGCGGCATCAGGCCCGGCGTGCCAATGCTTGCACCGAACGAGGTTCACCCAGAGCCCGCAGCAGGCAATGCATCGCTTCCTCACGACTGCGCTCGAAGCGATAGCGCGCTTCGATGTACAGCGCCAGTTTCAACTCCACCGGCTCCTCAAACGGCAACGGCACATGTTGCAACCCCAATGCACCGGCAACCCGGCTCGGCAGGCTCATGCCGAACGGATGCCGGTCGGCCATCACCTTCGCCGCCAGCGTGCTTTGGGTGCTTACCGCCAGTGTACGGCGCAACCCCTTCAGGCCGAGTTGCAAATCCACCGGGCTGAGCCCGTCGCGGCGGCTGGAAATCTGGATCTGCGGTTGCTGCAAATAGGCTTGCAAGGTACTCGGCGGCTCCTTCAACGCGGCGCCGTAAGCGAACACATAGCGATCGGCGGGCAATACCTGTTTATGCAAGCCGGCCAACCCGGCCAGGGGTTGGTCGAGGTCGATCAGGATGTCCAGTTTGCCGCTCGACAGTTCCTGCAAGGCATCGCGTCGACGTGGCTGGAAGTAGCGGACCTGCCAGTCGGCGTGGGGCGATTCGAGCAAGGCATCGAGCAAAACCGGTTGCAGGCAATCCAGGCAACTGATGCGCAACAGCGGATTGTTCTGCCGTGCGGCGGGAATCATCCGCAAGCCGTCGCGCAGGGATTCCAATGCAGCGCGCACGTAATCGGCCAGGCGATGGGCGACCAGCGTCGGGGTCACGCCCAGGCGACTCTTGATGAACAGCGGGTCGCCGCATAACTCGCGCAGGCGGCGCAATGCGTTGCTCATGGCCGGTTGCGACAGGCACATCACTTCGGCGGCGCGGGTGACACTGCGCTGCTGGTAGATTGCATCGAAGGCGAGCAGCAGGTTCAGGTCGAGCTGGCGTAAATCAAGCATGGTCTTGCTCCGGCAAATCGCTTAACGTCGCGCAGCCTAACCAGTGTTTCGCCAGACGCCGTGAGCCCTACATGACAAAAAGCGATCAGGCATCGTGCAAGCAACCTTTGCCCAATGCGTTCTATGCCCCGACCTTGCTGCCGGCCATCGAGGAGTTGCTGGCCCGCGGGGTTGCCCGCGACCGTATCGAAGCGCTGTTCCGGCGCAGCCTGTTCGAGTTGCGCACGCCGTTCATGCGCGTGCCACTCTTCCTGTCGCGGCGTTTCTGGGCGTTTGCGCAAGAACAGACCGGCGACCCGTTGATCGGTCTGGCGGCAGGCCGGCGCTTTGTTTCCACCGCCACCAATGGTCTGACCTATCTGTTCGACGTGGCCGCGACGCTGGACAGCGCGTGCCAGTATTTCGTGCGCTTCTTCCCGTTTTTCAATGGGCACTTCGAGGCACGGATTGTGCGCGGCGAACACGATGTACAGCTGCAATTGCTCGAACGTGGCAGCGTCAGGATCAGTGCGCCGAGCGCCGATTACATCCTCATCAGCCTGTGCAGCATGCTGCGGCGCAAATTTTTGGCCAGCGGCCTTGAACGCGACCCGATCCTTGGCGTCGATCTGGCGTGTGCCTGCACGAACAGCCCTGAACTGCATGAGCAGGCGTTCCGCGTACCGGTAGGCTGGGGGGCACCACAGCATGGGATCCGTCTCGATTCCGAGCTGTTCGTCACGGCGCTGACACCTGGCAATCATGAACTGGAAAACACCCTGATCGATTTGCTGGAGCAAACCCGTCGCAACAGCGAACCGACCTTGCTGGAGCAAGTGAGCGATCACCTGATCGCCGACCTCGCCAATGCCAACTGGCAACAGTTCTGCAGTGCTCGGCATTTGCTTGAGCGCACGGCGGCACGACGCTTGAAGGCGTTGGGCTGGAGTTTTTCAGAATTGCTGGATGAGTATCGCCGCTGCCGGGCCGAGGACTATTTGCAGGGCGCGGACCTGGAACTGGTGGAGATTTCCGACCGACTCGGTTACAGCGATGTGCAGAGTTTCAACCGTGCCTGTCTGCGCTGGTTCGGGTGTGCGCCGGGGGTGTATCGGGCCAAGTGGGCGCAGCCGTCAGTTCTGGGTTGAATGAACTGGCCCCATCGCGAGCAGGCTCGCTCCCACAGGGTTATCGGGTGTACACAACACCTGAGTTAAACCCGAAGGGCAAGCCCGCGATGAGGCCAGACCAAACACTACAAATCCTACTGCCCCACCGCCAAGCTGGTAGCCGCCTGCTCCGGCGTCACAATGCTGTTCAGATCGATATGCTTCCACTCGGGCTTGGCCCCCAGCCGCGCATTGAACCGATAGTTGAACGTGAACTCATCGCCGGTCGCCACGCTCAGCGGCTTGCCATACACCGCCTCGACGCCCGCCAGGTCGTAGCCCATCAACTGCAACAAGGTCGGGAAAATGTTGTAGTGACTCGAACGATCCTTGTTGGCGGCCAGTTGCACCTGCCAATCGAGGGTTTTCAAACCGCTGCCCTGGATCACCACCAGCGGAACCAGCCCTTCCTCTTCCACCGGGTCGCCACCGCAATGGGTGTTCAAGCCGGGATTGCCCCGTTCATGCAAATCCTGTCCGTGATCGGAGGTGTAGATCAGCAGCGCGTTGTTCAAGTTGGCCTGGGCAAACACCCGTGAGAAAAACTCGCCGACGTTCCACAACAAGGTGTTTTTGTAAGCATTGCGATACAGCAACCAGTCATCCGGCTGGCCGTTAAAGCCATTGCGTTCACCGGTGTCGGCCACTTCGGTGAACTGTCCGCGAGGCAATGTCGGGCGGTAGGCCATGTACGCGTCCGGGTATTTATCGTGCACCGGGAAATGCGCGCCGACCTTGTTCATCACCACCAATTGCGGCTTGTCGTCGTTGAGCAGTTCGATCAGTTTCGCCGCTGCGGCCATGTCGCGCTCGCGCACACTGGTCTGGTCGAATTGCACGAATTCATCGATGTCTTTTTTCTCGGTATCGTTCATCAGATTCTGCAGATTGCCGCCGGTGCGCTGGGCGTCGATGTAGACCGTACGCAAACCAGCGTTTTTCGCGTACTGCCAAATAGACGGCTGCGTGCTGTTGATGCGCATGTAATCGGCGCGGGTCCCGCCATAACGCAAGGTGATGTTGGTGTCGGCGCTGCAGTTGGCGATCGCGGCTGCGTAGCCGTAGTTGAAGATGTCGACCCCGGGGCGCGGCTGCTTGAGATTGCTGTGCACGCCGAATGGCGCGTTGATGTCCAGGTAATTGCCGGAAATGCTCTCGTCGATGATCAGCACAATGTCGTGGTTCACCGCTTGATCGACGCGCGCCAGGCTCACCGGTTCGCGCGGGCCAACGGTGTTGTGCAGGGATTCATAGGCAAACAGGTTCAAGTAAGCCAGTGGCGTGTACATCTGTGGCAGACCCCGTGCGCCCTCGCCCGCGCGCACGAACAGCACCGCGCTGAGCAGCAGCACCCCCATCAACGGTGCCGCCACCAACACCGTCCCGGGAACAGGCCAGCGCCGACGTGGCTTCAAACCGATACCGAGCAGCAGCGGCAAACCACCCAGCACACCACTGATGATCGCATCGCGGTACTGGATGAGCGCTTCCTGGATAAAACCACCGGAATACACCATCGAGACAAAGCTGCTGTATGTCAGGTAATCCGCAGTGACCTGCGTATACACATCAAAGAATAGCGCCGAGGCAAAGAGGCCGAGAGCGAACAAATATCGAATAATTGTTTGTCGAATATAAGCCGACATGAACAGTGCAACTGTCAATACAACGAACATTCCCGCGAACAGAACTAATGGATAACTGATTCCGATCGCACTGATACGCCCAAAGTAATAGTCGTAATGGGTGATCAAATAGACAGCTATGAGTAGTTCTTTGAGATATCGAATCATTGTCTTTCCGGTCTGCATTCACGCCGAAGGTCAATAAGTAGTCGGCCATTTTTTGACACTAGCACCGGGCCATCAAAGCGCAAGAAATGACGTAAAAGAGATGAAAGCGTCAAAAAAAAATCGTCTCAAATCTGACACACTCAAGTGCCTACAAGCCTTGTAATTCAAGCCTTACGACCGTTTATCGCTTTCCTTGAATTAGTTTCCGTCGCTCAAATTCGCGGTAAACCCAACTGCCACAAGCCTTTGATGGCAATTGGCCCCCCAAAACTGGGGATGTCTTACTCTTTTAACATGTCATTTTGCTGACACGCTTTTCCAAGGCTGGGCTATACCCCTTTTGACAGTCTCATTTCTGATCTTTCCACCGTCTTACGAGGCACGCCAATATGGACGTGAGCGTATTTGGTACGGGCTATGTTGGCCTGATACAAGCAGCGGCACTGGCCGATGTCGGACATCGCGTCTTATGTGTCGACATTGATCCCAATAAGATCAAGCAACTTCAACAAGCCGTACCGCCGATCAGTGAACCGGGACTTTCCGGAACGCTGGAAGAAAACATCAAGGCCGGCCGGTTGCTGTTCTCCACCCAGGCCAGCGACGCGGTCGAGCACGCCGAGCTGATCTTCATCGCCGTCGGCACGCCCGCCGATGAAGACGGTTCCGCCGACCTCAGCCATGTGCTGAACGTGGCCCGGCAGATTGCCAACCACATGGAAGCTGACCGCACCCTGATCATCAAGTCCACGGTGCCGGTCGGCACCGCTGACCAGGTCGCTGCCACTGCCCGCACTGAACTGCAACGCAGGGACAAGGGCGCGCTGACGGTGCGGGTGGTTTCCAACCCCGAGTTTCTCAAGGAAGGCAGTGCGTTGGCCGACTGCATGCGTCCGGACCGGATTATCGTCGGCACCGACGATGACGAGGCCCGCAATCAGATGAGCGAGCTGTACGCGCCCTTCTGCCGCAATCGTGAAAAGCTGATGTTCATGGACAACCGCAGTGCCGAACTGACCAAGTACGCGGCCAACGCAATGCTCGCCACCCGCATCAGTTTCATGAACGAACTGGCCAACCTCACCGAATTGCTCGGCGCCGACATCGAAGCGGTGCGCAAGGGTATCGGTTCGGACCCACGCATCGGCTACCACTTCATTTATCCCGGTTGCGGCTTCGGCGGTTCGTGCTTCCCCAAGGATTTGCGCGCCCTGCTGCATACCGCCGAACACAATGGCATGCCGCTGCGACTGTTGCGCAGCGTCACCGACGTCAATGACAGCCAGCGGCACATTCTGTTCGGCAAACTCAAGGCGCAGTTCCCGCAGGGGCTGGCCGGCAAGTCCATCGCGATCTGGGGCCTGGCGTTCAAACCCAATACCGATGACATGCGCGAAGCACCGAGCCGCTATCTGATGGAAGCCTTGTGGGCCGAAGGCGCCAGCGTGCAGGCCTATGATCCGGAAGCCATGTCCGAATGCCGGCGCATTTATGGCTATCGCAACGACCTGCACCTGTGTGCTACCCGCGACGACACTCTGGAAGATGCCGATGCGCTGGTGATCTGCACCGAGTGGAAGAACTTCCGTGTGGTCGACTTCGACCTGTTGGCGAGCAAGCTGCGTTCGCGGGTGATCATCGACGGACGCAATCTGTATAACCCCGAACACGTCGCGGCGGCCGGCCTGCACTACAGCGGTATCGGCCTGCGTCACGTCGTACCCGAGGCGCCGCGTCCATGAAGATTCTCGTGACCGGAGCCGCCGGCTTCATTGGTGCCCATTGTGTGTTGCGGCTATTGCGCGACGGGCATCAGGTATCCGGGCTCGATAACTTCAACGATTACTACGACCCGCAACTCAAGCACGACCGCGTGCACTGGGTGCAGGAGCAGGTCGGCCCTTTCCAGCTCTCTACGGTTGACCTGGCCGATGTCGCGGCCATCGAGTCATTGTTCGCCGAGGAACAACCCGAGGTGGTGATTCACCTCGCGGCCCAGGCCGGCGTGCGCTACTCGCTGGAAAATCCGCGGGCCTACCTCGACAGCAATCTGAACGGTTTCCTCAATATTCTCGAAAGCTGCCGCCGGCACCCGGTCAAGCATTTGATCTACGCCTCATCCAGCTCGGTGTACGGCGCCAACCAGCACACGCCGTATTCGGTGCAGGACGGCGTCAATCACCCACTGTCGCTGTACGCCGCGACCAAGAAAGCCAACGAACTGATGGCCCACAGTTACAGCCATCTGTTCGGCATTCCCTGCACCGGTCTGCGCTTCTTCACCGTGTACGGTCCCTGGGGTCGGCCGGACATGTCGCCGATTCAGTTCGCCCAGGCGATTGCCCAAGGGCAACCCTTGAAGCTGTTCAACTACGGCGAGCATCAGCGCGATTTCACCTACATCGACGACATCATCGAAAGCATCGCCCGGCTGATCGACCGCGCACCGCAAGCCAACGCCGCCTGGGACCGCGAACAACCGGACCCGGCCAGCAGCATGGCGCCATGGCGGATCTACAACATCGGCGGCCAGCACCCGGTGGAGCTCAAGGACTACCTGGCATTGCTGGAAAAACACCTGGGGCAAAAAGCCCTGGTCGAGTTGCTGCCACTGCAGCCCGGCGATGTTCTCAACACCTGCGCCGACGCCAGCGACCTGGCCCGCGCCACCGGTTTCCAGCCCCGTATCGAGCTGGATGAGGGACTCGGGCGTTTCATCGCCTGGTTTCGCGACTACTACCCACTGCCTGTTGCCCCTGCGCCGCTCGCGGCTGAATTCCAGCGGAGGAATGCTCAATGACTGGACATGAACAAGGAGTACCGCTCCAACAGATGCGCCGTGACAAGCGCCTTGACCCCGAGCACCGGATGCGCCTCGACGCGGCTATTCACATGCAGGGTCGAGGTTGGGTGACGGGGCGTGACGGTGGTCGGCCATGGACGTTGTCGCGTACCAACCGGGTGTTCGCCTGTTTCGGCGCGTTGGTGATCCTGGTGCTGATCTCGCCAATGCTGTTGGTGTTGGCGCTCGCCATCAAGCTCACCAGCCCCGGGCCGGTGATGTTCGTGCAAAAACGCACCGGTTACCGCGGCCGTCTGTTTGGCATGTACAAATTTCGCACCATGGTCGCCAATGCCGAGGAGCTCAAAGAGTCGCTGCGCCACCTGAACAAACACGGTGCCGACGCCATCGACTTCAAGATCGACAAGGACCCGCGGATCACCGGCATCGGTGGTTTCCTGCGCCGTACCAGCCTCGACGAACTGCCAAACCTGATCAATGTGGTGACCGGCGACATGCGCCTGGTAGGCCCACGGCCAACCTCGTTCAACGCCTATCGCTACAAGGACAATCATCTCGCGCGCCTGAGCATCTACCCCGGCATGACCGGTCTGTGGCAGATCTCCGGGCGCAGCAATATCGACTTCGACCAGCGCGTTGAGTTGGATCTCAGCTATATCGCCGAGCAGAGCCTGCTGCTTGATCTGAAGATTCTGTTGAAAACCCCCTTCAAAGTATTCAGCGGCCACGGAGCAAGCTAATGGACGGTTCAACTGCTAAAAGCCTCAGCATCGCCAACCCCAGCGAGTCCAACCTGACGTCGGCCGTGCTGGATCAGGATCTGCGCATCCTGCTCCTGACCGCGGCCAACCCCGGTGCGGGCACCACCACCAGTGCCCTGGCGCTGGCCAGCCAACTGGCGCAAATGAGCAGCGGCCAAGTGCTGCTGGTCGACGCCAGCCAGTCCGCGACCAACCTCACCCAACAACTGGGGCTGAGCAAGGAGCGCGGCTTTCGCGACCTGCTCTTCAACGAGCAAAGTCCGCCGCTGTTGCAGGACTGTGTGGTCAACGTGTCGAGCCTGCCCTTCCACGTGCTGCCGTTCGGGCGCTTCGCCCGGGGCAGTGAACACCTGACACCGGAGCGCCTGAGCCCGTTGCTCGATCAGCTCGGCAGTCAGTACCGCTTCGTGGTGATCGACGGTGACGCGGTGTATTCGGCCGCCGACACGCTGGTCATCAGTACCCAGGTGGACGGCGTGATCATGGTCGTGCGCTCGGAAGATACACGCTGGGAAGTGGCGCAGGCGGCGGTTCAACGCCTGACCCAGGCCGGGGCGAAACTGGTCGGCAGTGTGTTCAACCGACGCAAGTACTACATGCCCAAGTGGCTGTACAAAAACCTGTAAGCCCTCGCAAAAAGGATGACGCCATGAACGCCAAGATGCTTGTCCTGCTGTTGCTGCCGCTTGCAGGTTGCTCCAGCACTTCCGAAACCCAGAACATGCCGGTCAATATTCTTACCGCCTCACCGGCCAACGCCCAGGCCACCGACATGCCCAAGATCGAACAGACCTTGCGCCCACAGGACGTGCTGGACGTGATCTTCCACATCAGCACCAGCGGCTCGGATGCCTACCGCATTCAGTCCGGTGACCAGATCGGTCTTAACTTCACCGCTGCCAGTCAGCTCAACGGCAATCAACTGGTGCTGCCCGATGGCACCATCGAACTGCCGGGCGCCAACACCTCGGTGAAAATCGCCGGGCTTTCGTCCGAAGAAGCACGCCAGGAAATCCAGCGTGCCTACCAGCGCAAACAACTGTTCCAGCCCAACCGCAACCAACTGACCGTGCAGGTCATCAGCCCGCTGAGCAACGAGTCGAACCTCAAGAGCGCGCTGAACCACCCGGCCACCGGCATGAGCCGCGAGATCACCGTGGGTACCGACGGTTATGCGAGTTTCCCGGAAATCGGCGCGGTGCCACTGCAAGGCATGACCGTCAACCAACTGGAAGACTTCCTCAACAAGAGGTACGCACAACTGCCGGGCCGGATGACGGTCGACGTGCTGCTCAAGTCCACCGCAGGTAACGAAATCTATGTGCTCGGTGAAGTCGGCCAGCCAGGTTCCTACCCGATCCGCCGTCCGGTCTCGGTGCTTGAAGCCCTGACCCTGGCCCGTGGTTCGAACGTCAAGGCGCGCCTCGATTCGGTGGTGATCATGCGTCGCAACGGCAATCAGGTCCAGGCCCGCCGTTACGACGTGGAAAAAGCCCTGTCCGGCGATGCCTCACAGATCGCCTACCTGCAACCGGACGACATGCTCTATGTGCCCAAGACCAAACTGGCGAGCGCCGGTGAGCTCGCACGGCAACTGGCGGACGTGGTGCTGTTCCAGGGTGTGGGCTTCAGCTTCGGCTACCGCGTCGACAACAAAGACAGTGACAGCAACTAACTCTCAGGTGACCCGACATGAATCCAAAGGAAAACTACCTGCACGAGTTCTTCAGGATCTTCTTCGCCAACAAACAACTGGTGAAGCGCGTATTCCTGGTCTTTGCAGTGATCGCACTGGTACTGCCGCTGTTGCTCAAACAGAGCTTCGATATCACCGCCCAGGTGATCGTGCAGTCGAAAAAACTTTCCCAGGGTGACGCCACCACGTCGCTGACCCAGGAAAACGCGCAATTCATCCCACCGTCACTGGCCGACATGGAAACCGAGAGCAATATCCTGCGCTCGCCGGCCCTGATCCGTCAGACCATCAGCGAGTTGCGCGACAAGGGTGAATACACCCCGCCTCCGGGCATGCTCAATAAACTGTTGGCGCAACCGTTCAAGAAATATGTCAGCACGCCGCTGCGTGAAAACGTGGTCAACCCGCTGAAGTCGGCGCTGGGCATGGAAACCGATCCGGTGCGCGACACCGCACTCGATTCCCTGACCCAAGAGGCTATCGATAGTCTGAAGATCGAAACCCTGCCGGGCTCCAACGTGATCTCGATCATCTACAGCTTTCCTGACCCGACCCAGGGCACCAAGTTTGTCGCGACGCTGCTGCAAAACTACCTGGTGAGCCGTCAGGCCTTGCAATCGATCGACCTGCCACAGAGCTTCTACGAAACCAAGAAGACCCAATACCAGGTGCGCCTCAACGGTTTGGAAGACGAGCGGCAGACCTTGCTCGGCGCGGTCGGCTCGTCCGATCCCAAGGAAGAGATCACCTTCCGCCTCAACGCTATCAACACCGAAGAGCAAGCGCTCAACCTGTACCGCGATCGCCTGCTGCAAAGCCAACGCTGGCTCGACTACCTGAAAACCAGCCTGGCCGCCGCCAAGGACTCCAAGCTCAACGACTACACCTTCCCCTACACCTTCACCACCACCGTGGACAACGTGGCGTTCGAGGATCGCGAGATCAAGCAGATGGGTGAGGCGCTGACCAGCCAGGTCAGCCGCTACATGAACGACCTGGCGATCTTCCAGCCCGGCAGTGAACCGATGCTGCTGACCCGCGAGCAAATCGCCCGCACCCGCCAGCAGTTCCTCAAGGTGGTGAGCAACCGGATTCAGGAACGTACCAACGACCTGGCGATTGTCAGCTCGGTGATCGACCAGAAAACCGCACGCATTGCCGAGTTCAAGAACCGCATCCGCCAGTTGCAGGAAACCCAGAGCAAGTTGCGGCAGAAGGACACCGAGATCGACGCTCTGCACGCGGCCTTCTCCACCTACGCCCAGCGCTTTGCCGAGAGCAGCACTGCTCGTTCGCTGGACAACGACCTGTCCAACGCCCGAGTGCTCAGCCCACCGTTCGAACCGACCGAGGCGGCGTTCCCCAAGCCGCTGCTGATCATTCCGTTCGGCTTGTTCACCGGGCTGTTGCTGGCGATTGCCTTCGTCTACGTACGTGAGTTCTTCGATCATCGCTTCAAGCATCCAGCGCAGATCACCCACGAACTGGGCCTGCCGGTACTGCTGGTGATCAACGATCAGAACGTGGAGCCAGGCAATCCGCACAGAAACTGGAGCGTACCGAGCTTCGTCCATTGGGTGCGCAATTGAACATGTCCCTGCCCTCTGACCACAGCAAGCCATCATTGCCGATCATTCATTTGCTCAGCAGTGGCGGCTTCTATGGGGCCGAGCGCATGCTGCTCGATCATTGCCTGGCGACGCCGGGGCAACACCAGGTGCTGTTTCTCGATGCACCGTACGAGTTGCTTGCCCGGTTTCGCGAGGCGGGGGTCGACTGCCGCGGTTGCACCGGTCTTGGGGCGTTGCTTGCGCATTTGCGTGAGCGACGGACCGAGCGGCCGCTGATCAACACGCACAATTTCAAGGGTCTGTTGTACGGTTGGGTGGGCGCAACCTTGTTGCGCCTGCCGCTGGTGATCACTCAGCACGGCTTCACTCCGCGCAGTCGCAAGCAGAAGTTCTACACCTGGCTGAGCCTGCAACTGTGCCGGACCGCGTCGGTCAATCGCGTGGTCTGTGTCGCCGAAAGCATTGCCGCACTGCACCGTCAGGCCAGTGTCTGTGCCGAGAAGCTGCAAGTGATCCCCAACGGCTTGCCCGCCGCCAAGGATCTGCAACCGCACAACGCCCAACGGCCACGCTGGCTGGCCGGTTACGTCGGCCGGCTGAGCAGTGAAAAAGGCCCGGACCTGTTCCTCGATGCGCTGATTCCGCTGTGCCAGCAGTACCCGCAACTGGACGCCGTGATGCTCGGCGACGGCCCGGAACGGGACTGCCTGTTGGCGCGCATCAACGAGGCGGGTTTGCAGGAGCGCATCACGCTGCCGGGGTACCAGAACGACATGCGTGCGTGGTGGCGACAACTCGATGCGCTGGTCATCAGCTCGCGCACCGAGGGCACGCCAATGATTCTGCTCGAAGCCATGCAAGCCGGGGTGCCGGTGGTTGCGTTTGGTGTCGGCGGGATTCCCGATGTGCTGGAAGACCGGCACAACGGCCTGCTGGCAACACCCGCCGACAGTGCCGCCCTCGCCCGGCAGATCGGTACCCTGCTGCGTGACCCGGCACTGGCCCGCAAGCTGCTCGACAACGCACGACGCACACAATTGGATCGCTACGACCTCAAGGCCTTGGCCGAACGCTGGTCGCAGCTTTATATCCGTACTGCACGGGAGGCACGCGCGTGATTTTTCCACTCTCGATCGTCAGTTTTTTCGGTCTGGTCTGCCTCGCTTTGCTGGCCAGCCCTTATCCATTTCTGGCGCCGGGAGCGGTGTTGGGCCTGGTGGGCGTTGCCGTGCTGTTCCGCAAGCCCGCCTGGGGCCTGTTGGGCATTGCGGCGCTGGTGCCGCTCGAAGGTTTCTTCAAGGACAGCGCGTTGTCCGGCACCAAGCTGATCGGCGCGTCGCTGGCGCTGATCCTGATGTTGCAACTGGCCTTGCACCACATTCCATCCGAGCGCTTGCGCAGCAACATCTGGCGCTTGCTGATCGGCTTCATGGCGCTGTATCTGCTGAGTATGCTGACCACCGATGACCTGGGCATGTCGCTGGGGCACCTGCGGGAAATCAGCGTCGGGCTCATTCTGTTCGTGATCACGCTGTTGATCGGCCGTGAATTGAATCTGGATCTGTTCGCCAGGCTGGTGACCCTCAGTGTCACCCTCACCTGCGCGCTGGCGATGTTTTCCAGCAAGTATCAGGATCAGGGCCGCGCCGCCGGTCTGCTGGAAGACCCGAACGCCTTTGCGATGTTGATCGCGTTTGCCGTGCCGCTGGCCTTGTTGCTGATGATCCGCAGCCCGCAAATGTTGCAACGACTGTTCTGGCTGGGTTGCTTTATCTTGCTGCTGGGCGGCATGACCAAGACCGAGTCCCGTTCAGGCCTGGTGGTGTTGTTTCTCAGCCTGATGATCGGTGCGTGGCACTATCGTGCGCAGCTGCCACGCATTCGCCCGCGTCACCTGGGTTTTGCCATGCTGGGGCTGGCCATCGTGATTCCGTTGGCCATCTACGCGATGCCCGCCGGTTATGTCGCGCGCATCCAGTCTCTGAGCATCCTCAGTTCCGGGGCCAAGGCGCAGGACGAATCTCTCGGGCGCCGCGCCTCGTACATCGTCGTCGGCAGCCAGATGATCCGCGAAAATCCGTTGCTGGGTACCGGCCCCGGAACCTTCCCGCTGCACTACGCCACCACCGGTTACGCCAAGGCGTTCTCCGCCAACCGCAAAGTCGGCGACCTGTACCGCCGTGCCCACAACACCTATCTGGAGATCTTCAGTGAATTGGGGATTCCCGCCGGCCTGTTGTTCGTCGGCATGCTCGCCCTCGGGTTCTACAACTTGATGCGCGCCCGTCGCGCCTGGATGCAGCGGCGCAACTGGCAGCAGGCCGACCTGATGACCCACCTGGGCATGAGTTTCCTGTCATTGACGCTGTTCTTGATGTTCCTCAGTGCCCCGAATCAAAAGTACGTCTGGATCATGCTTGCCCTGACCAGCGTCCTGCGTCTGAAAGCCGAAGAAAGTCCAATCCTGGAGGCCAAGGCATGAGCCGCATCAGTATCGTCATCCCGATGTACAACGAAGCACGGCACATCGCCCGGACCCTGCTGGCAGCGCAAAGTGCCGCCAACGTTGCAGACCTGGAATGCGAGTTGATCGTGGTCGACAACGGCTCACAGGATCAGGGTCCGGAGATCGCCCGGCAGTTCGGCGCACACGTGCTGGTCGTTCCGGGTGTGCTGATCGGTGCCCTGCGCAACCGCGGCACAGAGGTGGCCACGGGGGAATGGCTGGCCTTCCTCGATGCCGATATCGAAATGCCTGAAGACTGGCTCACCCATCTGCTGAAACTCGAGGACGCCGGTGTCGCCGACGTGTTTAGCCTGGACTTGCACACCCCGGCGCAGGCGCCCTGGTACGCCACCGCCTGGCAACGGCGCACCCTGCGTCCTTCGCGCCATACCGTGCAATCGGTGGACTGGCTGACCAGCGCCAACCTGCTGATGCGCCGCGAGTGGTTCGACAAGGTCGGCGGCTTCAACGAGACCCTGCGCACGGGCGAGGACAAGGACTTCACCTTGCGTCAGGCCGCCCAGGGCGCGCGGCTGATATCGATCAACGAAAACGTCGCGCTGCACTGGGGTTACGAAATGAACTGGCGCGAATGGATGGGCAAGGAAATGTGGCGCCAGGGCAGCCATCTGCAACTGCTGCGCACCCACGGCCTGAGCCTGCGTCTGCTGCGCTTCCCACTGCTGTCGCTGGGTGCCTGGCTACTGGACTTTTTGGCGATATCCGCCTTGCTCGACGGCTTTCCTCACCATGCATTGATCATGGTGCTGCTGACCACAGTACCCGCGCTGGTACTGAGTGTGCGTCAGACCGTGAAACACCGTAATCCGTGCCTGACGGTGCAACTGTGGGGCCTGCACTGGGTGCGCCTGCACCTGGCCGGCGCCGCGTTCATTCTCAGTCTTTGTCATTGGAATGCCAGGAGGCCCGCCCGTGGCTGAATTCATTTTCTGGTTGTGCCTGTTGTTGCCGGTCTACGCCTACCTCGGTTACCCATTGCTGCTGACCCTGCTCGCGCCGCTCTTCGCCGCACGCCGGCATGGTCCGGCGGCGCCAATGGACGTGAGCATCGTGATTGCCGCGCACAACGAGGCGCGGCACATCGAAGAAAAACTGCGCACCGTGCTGGCCCAGGATTATCAGGCGCGTTCGCTGCAAATCATTCTGGCCAGCGATGGTTCCACCGACGACACCGTTGCCTGCGCGCGCAAGGTCGCCGATCCGCGTATTACCGTGCTCGACCTGCCCCGCCAGGGCAAGGCCGCGACGCTCAATGCCGGCGCAGCGCTGAGCCGTGGCGAGATTCTGGTGTTCACCGATGCCGACAATCAATGGTCCCACGACACGCTGGGCCACTTGCTCGCACCACTGGCCGACCCTCAGGTAGGCGCGTGTGCCGGGCACATGCTGATCCCCGTGACCGGCAAAGGCCTGAGCATCGGCGACAGTCTGTATCGTCATTACGAAGGCTGGCTGCGCTACGTGGAAAACCGTACCGGTTGCATGGTCTCCGCTGACGGCGCCCTGCTCGCGCTGCGTCGTGAGTTGTTCCAGAACGTGCCGGCGGAGGTCAATGACGACTTCTTTATCAGCACCTGCGCGCCGGTGGCGTTCAAGCGGATCATCTACGTGCCCGAAGCCCGGGTGATCGACACCGGCGTCGATGAGGCGGACAAGCAATTCCGCCGTCGCCAGCGGGTCACCGTGGGTGGATTGCAGAGCCTGGCCCAGCGTCGCGAACTGCTCAACCCGCTGAAGCATGGCTTGTATGCGATTGCCCTGATCAGCCACAAATTGATACGCCGCCTGGCGCCGATCCTGTTGTTGCCACTGCTGTTGAGCAATTTCTGGCTGTGGGACGACCACGTTTTCTATCGTTGGACCCTGGTTGCGCAATTGCTCGGATACACCGCGGCCATCATCGGCTTGCTCGACTCGCAGCATCGCTTGCCCAAACCCTTTCGCCTCGCCGCATTCCTCCTGGTGACCCTTGCCGGGATGAGCATCGGTCTGTGGCAGTTCCTGCGCGGTCAGCGTTATGCGCAATGGAACCCCGAGCAAAATCGATGAGAGGCACGTGCCATGGCGATCAAACAATTACTAAAACGCACCAGCGGCTGGCTCTACCTCAACTCCTCGGTGGGGCGCCAGCAATTGCAGGGTGCCGGCGTGATCCTGATGCTGCATCGGGTGCTGGCCAACGACAGCGCCGCCAACCTGCCCCACCGCAATGAACTGTGCGTCGGGCCGCAGGCTTTCGAGCACCTGCTGGCCTGGCTGAAAAAACACTTCGATTGCGTGCCGTTGATGGAAATCCTGCAACCCGGCAGCCTGCGGTCCGAGCGGCCGAGAGTGGCGCTGACCTTCGATGACGGCTGGCGCGACAACGCGGTGAACGCGTTCCCGCTGCTGCACAAATACCAAGTGCCAGCGAGTATCTTCCTGTCCACGGACTTCATCGGCAGCCGCCAGCGTTTCTGGTGGGAAAGCATCGGCGAAACCCTGTGGAACAGCCACGGTGAAAAAGCCCGCATGCACCTGATCGAATGTTTGCAGCAACTGGGTCGGCCACTGCCGGAGCTGTGTGATGACCCGGACGTGCAACGGCGCAGCCTGGCATTGCTGCACTTTCTGCAGAACCTGAAAACCCTGTCTCCTCGCGACCTCAATCGCCTGACCGACGAGTGCCCGCAAGAGTCGTTGCCGCAAGCGCTCGACTGGCAACAGGTGCGTTCGCTGGAAGCCAGCGGCCTGATCCGTTTCGGTCCCCATGGCGCCAGTCACGCGATCCTCACCGGCCTCGACGACCAAACCCTGGACGAAGAACTGACCCGCAGTCGCCAGGCATTGCTCAACGGCTGCAACCGGCCGTTGCCGGTCTACTGCTATCCCAACGGCGACAACGACGAGCGGGTGAGGCAACACGTGGCCGACCATGACTTCCCGTTTGCCCTGGGCACCGGCACCGGAATCTACCGGGGCGTCAGCAATCCGCTGGCCCTGCCGCGTTTCGGCGTCAGTCAGCGCACCGCGCGCAACCCGGATTTGTTGTCCTGGCGCATTTACCGTGGGGCTCGCCCATGAGTCGCAGCCATTATCTCAAACACCTGGCGCTGAGCATGGGCACCAAACTGGCGATGATCGGTTTGCGCCTGCTGCGCAATGTGTTGCTGGCGCGGATTCTCGGGCCGAGCGAACGCGGCCTGTTCGCCTTGCTCAGCACCCTGCCGGACCTGATCAGCGCCGCCACCAGTGGTGGGCTGAATTCGGCGGTGGGTTACCAGGCGGCCAAGCAACGGCCGATGGGCTTGTTGCTCAGCCAGGTATTGGTGTTCGGTTGTCTGCTCGCCGGTTTGTTGACCTTGCTGGTGGTGGCGCTGACCCGTGAGTTCGGCAGCGAACTGGACATCACCACGCAACTCGGCCTGCTGGCCTGGCTGTTGCTGCTGGCGGTGCCGCTGACCGTGCTCAAGAGCGGGCTGCTGACGTTGCACAACGCCTCGGGCGGCGTGGTGGCGTTCAACGTCCTGCGCCTGATCGAGTCGCTGGCACCGCTGCTGCTGTTTCTGGGGTTGTTCTGGATGTGGAAAAGCGCCGCACTGGAAGCGGCGCTGATCAGTTGGCTGGCGGGCATCAGCCTGGTGGTGCTGGTGGGCTGGCTGTGGCTCAAGCGCAATCAACCGCTGACCCTGCAATGGGACCGCGCCAGCCAGAACGAACTGCTGCGCTTCAGCGCCCGCAGCCATCCGGACCTGCTGTTCCAGCAAGTGATTTTGCGCTCTGACTATTTGTTCATCGGCGCCTTGCTCGGCAGCACCGCGCTCGGTCATTACGCCATGGCCAGCGCCGCCGCCGAGTTGCTGCTGATCGTCCCGGAAGCGGTGACCACGCCGTTGATGAAACGCCTGCTGCAACAGGAAGAAGGCATTGAGAAAGTCACGCCCTTGGCCCTGCGCCTGACGGCCACGGTGATGCTCGGCGCATGCCTGACCATGGCGGTGATCGGCGAATGGCTGATCGTCACCCTGTTCGGCGTTGCCTATCAGCCGGCTTATCCCGCCTTGCTCGCGCTGCTGCCGGGGCTGCTGGGCTTGTGCTACGCGAGCATCCTGCGCCTGGATTTGCTGGGCAAGGATCGTCCCGGTTCGATTTCACTGCTGATGGGCCTCGGGGCATTGCTCAACCTGGCGTTGAACCTGGTGCTGATCCCCGCCTACGGCATCGTCGGCGCTGCCGCGGCGTCGTCCATCGCCTACCTGGCGGTGACCATCGCCTTGCTGGTGATGTATTGCCGCCTGAGCCATGTGCCGTTGTGGCAAGTTCTGATCATCCTGCCCAGCGACGTCGCCCCGATGCTGCAAATCCTGCAACGGAAGTCGGCATGAGATATTTTGCCCTGGCGGTGAGTCTGGGTCTGTCGCTCGACGCTTATGCCGGGCCGATGCGCTGGGCCGACATTCGTGACGGCAGCCTGTACCTGCAAGCAGATCGTCCCGATAACGTGACCGTGCGCTGGGTCCCGGCGTGGCAGGCGGATGCCAACGAAGAACGCCTTTACCTGCTCGATGGCAAAGGTCGTCTGGCGGGCGAGCGACTGATTGCCGCCACTGAAACCCGCGGCACCCAGAGCTGGCCGCTGTTGCCCGGTGCCAGCAGTTATCGACTGGAGATCCCCGGCTACAGCTTCCGTCGCTACAAAGTCGAACATGACGAGCGCACGGTGGCATTGTTCGCCCCGGCCAAAGTGCATTTCAGCGCCGAAACCCGCGATGGCGACGAGCTGTTTTTCAAGGTGGCGGCTGGCGAGCAAGCCGTGCTGGCAGGCAAGTTCCACGGCGGCGTCGGCGCTCTGCAAGCGCAACGTGTCGGCGACGGCAAACAATTGTCGCTGGCACTCAAACCCTACCGTGCCTACTGGCAATTCGATCAGGTCGCCTTGCCCGTGGCCGACACCGAACAGGTCTGGCGACTGCGCCTGCAAGGCAGCGGTAAGGCAGCGTTCTGGCTCGATGGTACGGCCAACCTGTTCGCGCAGAATCCGCAGCAGCTCAAACCGGTGCGTGAGGACGACGGTGAAACCCGGCTGACCGTGCACAAGGACGTACTCGGCAACACACCGAACCTGGGTATCGCCCTGCCCTACGTGATGCCGCCGCCTTCCAGTTATGCGGTGCTCGACGCCATCAAGCCCCAGGCCGGCGCTTACTACAGTTTCGTCGACATCACGGCCAAACAGCCGCATTACGAAGACGCCTTCCGCCGGCTGTATCAGGATCGCTTCGGCATTACCCAGGACATCACCCTGCTCGCCGGCAGTCAGCGCCAGGCCGATCTGCGCGCCGACACCACCAGCAACGCCGGCCTCGACGCCTGGCTCGCCGCGACCCGCGCCCTCGGCGGCAAAGGCACCCATTACATCGGTTTTGCCGATGAGCCGAACCTCAACTACCCGGACTACGCCAGCTACCAAAGCATTTTCACCAGCATGGCCCGCCAGGTGCGCAGCAATCCGGACAACGCCAAGGCTGGCGTGCGCATTGCCATGCCGGCCAGTTCGCGGCTGGTCAACGGCCCGTTCGCCGACAACGCCGCCGACAAGCGTGGTATCGACTGGGCCAGACGCCTGCTGAAGGAGTCCGGCGATCAGATCGATGCCCTGGCCTGGCACGAGTGGATGATTCGCGATCTGCTGGCCACCCGGGTTTATCGCGACAGCGTGCGTCGCGCCGCCGACCTTGTCGGGCTCAATGCCGACGGCCGGCCCCGCAAGGCCTTGCTGCTGGACCAGACCAACCTGTCCAGCGGATCAAGCCTGAGCCCTTATGATCAGGAAACCCACTTCACCTCGTTGTGGTGGACTTCAGTGGTGATCAACGCGTCCCAGGACGGTTTGCTGGAGATGCTCAACTGGTTCCAGGCCGCCGACGAGCCTGAATACCCCAAGGGCATGTTGCGCATGCTGGGCGACGACCATTTCGAACTCAAACCGGTCGCCCTCGCCCAGCAGTTCATCGGCCAGCATTGGCTGCAGCGTGTGGTGCGCCTGGAAAACAACGCTTTCGAGGTCGATGTGCTGGCCATGGCCGACGACCTCAAACGCAGCTTGCTAGGGGTCAACAAAGGCTCGCGCTTGCAGCATGTCAGCCTCAATGGCGCGGCATGCCCACTAGCCGCTGGCTCATTGCGCTACTTCGGCGCGGACAACCGCAGCCGCGACGCACCGTTCAAATGCACCGACGGTCGCGTGAGCTTCGAGCTGCCAGGGCAAACCCTTTTCACCTTGAGCTGGAACGCTTCATGACTGTCGCTCGATTGCCTGGCCGCGCCGGCATTTCGCCGTGCGCTGGTTTACTCCACTTGCGGGACTGTCCGCCAGGAGCCAAAAACATGAGTGCGTTGCAGAAACTCAGCCAACACATCAGACAAAAAGGCCTGCGTGCCACCCTTAAGAAAGTATGGAAACTCTTTGTGTTTTCCCATCAGGAACTGCTGTGGATGGAACGCGACCTGGTTAGCCCCATTCCACCTTACAAACTCAAATCCTATCCGCCGCTGCAAGTGGTCAGCATTACCCCGGAAAACGCCGTGGCATTCACCCGCTATTTCGGCGACCGCGTGGAAACCATGGCCGAGCTGGCCCGCGAAGGTCACACCGGGCAGATGCATCTGGATGAAAAGGGTGACGCCGTGGCGTTTATCTGGGGTGCCGTACGCAACTACCACGACCGCCACTACTACGGATGCTGGTTTCCGGTCAAAGAGGGCGAGTTCTTCGAATTTGGTGGTGAACTGAGCCGGGGCTACTGGGGTACGTCGCTGTCGATGGACCTGCAAACCGAGCTGTGGAAAGCCATGCATGCCCAAGGCTGCGACAAGGTGGTGGACGTGTGCGAGTGGAGCAACGTCCCGGCCCTGAAGCTGCACATTCGCACCGGCTACCAGGAACAGGGGCGCATCATGAACATTTATAAACTGTTTGGTCGCTGGCGTTTTTACCGTGAAACCCGCTACACCGGCTCGCGCCTGGATGCCTTGCGCAAACCGGAACGTTCACCTTCCCCTGCTTCGGTGGCCTGAGCCTATGACCGTGCGATTTGAATGGCGTACTTCGCTGTGCGCCGCAGACTTTCCCGCTGCGGCCTATGAAGCGCTGCGCCTGCGAGTGATGGACCACACACCGTTCAACGCACTGGCCTGGATGGCTGCGTCGCAACAGGCCTTGACGGCTGGCGAACGGCTGCATGTTTTGCTCGGCTGGCAGGCCGATGAACTGGTGCTGTGTCTACCCTTGGTCGCATCCGTCGAACGGTTCGGCGGCTTGCCGTTTCGGGTATTGCATCACTTGGGCTTTCCCCTGGCCGATCGCCTTGCGCTGTTGGCGACCGTGGATGCCGAAGGCCTGCGCAAGGCGTTGACCGAGATTCGTCGGTGCTTGCCCCATGCCCTGCTGCAACTCAATGAACTGGCCGGCGAAGACCATGCACTGAGGTCATGGTTCGCGCGCAGCTCGACCGCCGAGCGCCGCCTCGGTTGTCGGGTGCCAGTGCATTTGATCACCGATGCCGATCGCCAGGAAGTTTCCGGCGACCCGCGCTACAAACTGCGCCGGGCACGCAAGCGTATTGCCGCCTGTGGCGCACAGGTCCGCCGTATTACCCCCGATGCAACGACCATGGGGCCGCTGCTCAAGGCCATCGCCGAGGTGGAAGCGGTGAGCTGGAAAGGTGATGAAGGCGTGGGCATTTTTGCCGATGAACGTCGCCGCCAATGGATGGAAAAAGCCTTCACCGCCCTCGCCGCCCAAGGTCTGGTGCGCGTGGTGACACTGGAACTGGACGGGCGTTGCATCAGCTATCGCCTCGGTTTGCTGGAACAGGGTCGGTTGTACGACTACAACCTCGCGTTCCTGCCGCAATATGCCGATCTGGGCAGCGGTCGGGTGCTGCTCGAAGAATGGATCCGCTGGGGCCTGGACGATAACTGGTACTGGATCGATGCGTCGCGGGTCAGCCTGGAAAATTCCAGTCATCAACTGCATGAACGCATGACCGGGCACATGGAACACTGGCGCTGGAGCTTTTACTCCTGGCGCCCGAGCGGGTTGGTGCTGGGCCTGGGGTTGCGTGTCTGGCAGCAAGTCAAACCCCTGATGCAGCAGTGGCGGGCGAAACGAAGGACCGCGGCCAGCAGCCCTGCCCCGGTCACCGCACCGGTGGTCAAGGCGCCGGCTTGCACCGAAAAACTCATGGAGGGCGAACATGCCACAGCAAGTCATAGTCAACGCTGACGACTTCGGCCTCAGCGCCTGCGAAAACGCAGTGATCCTGGGCGCATTCCAGGCCGGGGTCATCAGTTCCGCGACCGCCATGGCCAACATGCCGGCCTTCGAAGCGGCGTGTGTCCTGGCCCAGCATCCGTTGCTGGCAGGGCGCATCGGCCTGCACTTCAACCTGACCTACGGCCGCCCATTGAGCCGACGCATTCTCTCGCGCAGGACCTTCTGTGACAGTGCCGGCGTGTTCGACCTCAACCTGTCGCGCACGCGCCTGTGGCTAGGGCGTCAGGATCGCCTGGCGGTCGAGGAAGAGCTCGAAGCCCAATGGCAACGTTGCCTGGATAACGACGTGCGCCCCAGTCACCTGGACTCCCATCAACACGTGCACAACATCTGGCCCATCGGCGAGATCGTGGCGCGTTTCGCGGCCCGGCAAGGCGTGCCCGTGCGGCTGGCGCGCAACCTGGGGCAAAACCTCAGCCTGCCCAAACGCCTGTTCAAACAATTGCTCAACCACCGCTTGAACAGCCTGGCCGGTGCAACCGCCGACTACGTCTGCACCCCGGTGGATCTGCGCAACGCTGCGCCACCCAGCGAAGGCTTGCTGGAAATTGTCGCCCACCCCAATCAGCTCGGCGCCGATTTCGGCGATGCCTATCTGGATCAGGGGGAGTCATTGAGCGTCCTGCTCGAACAACGCCTGCCCGGGGTACCCAGGGTGGCTTACAGCGAAGCTTGCAACTGTCCGTCAATACCTTCATCCAACACACGGCCAACCTGGCCAAGGAGGGCTTCATGAGCCTGATCCAGCAACTGCGCGAACGAATCAAACAAAAAGGCTTGAGCCGCACGTTCAGCACTCTGTGGAAACGCTATGTGTTTTTCCACTGGGAGTTGTTGTGGATGGAGCGCGACCTGGTCAGCCCCGTACCGCCGCACAAGTTGCGTCCTTACTCCGGGGTGCGCCAGGTCATCATCACCCCGGAAAACGCCACGGCGTTTGCCAAGCATTTCGGTGACCGCGTACAAACCATGGCCGAACTCGCCGCCGAAGGTCACACCGGGCACATGTACGTGGACGAAGACGGTCATGCCATAGGCTTTATCTGGGGCAGCACGCGTGATTACCACGACCGCCACTATTACGGTTGCTGGTTTCCGGTCAAACCCGGTGAGTTCTTCGAGTTTGGCGGGGAAATGATCCGCGCCTATTTCGGCAGCAGCCTGTCCGTGGACGTCCAGATCGCGCTGTGGGAAGCGATGGCGGCGCAAGGCTGCAACAAGGTGGTGGATGTGTGCGAAACCCACAACATCCCCGCGCTGAAACTGCACATCCGCATGGGCTATCAGGAGCAGGGGCGAGTCACCCATGTCTACGGCCTCTTTGGCCGCTGGCGCTTCTTCCGCGAAACCCGCTACAGCGGCTCGCGCCTCGACCCGTTGCGCAAACCGGGCCGGCCAGTGGTGACGGCAGCGGCTCAGGCTTGACCGAATGACCCGATGGGGCCGCTACGGCTCCATCGGCGGTTAGGCCCGCCCACACGAATTACCGAAAAAACTCAGGCAAGCGCGGAAATGTCTGACTGCTCATCCGTATCCATTTGGATACATTCGAGCGATGAATTATCTTGTCCAGCAAACCGGCATTTTCGCCGCATGGCATACCTCCGTTCGCGATATGCGGGCAAAGGTTGCAATAGCCCGTCGCATTGATCGAGCCGCCGCGGGCAACCTTGGCGATATCAAGGCAGTGGGTAATGGCATCTCCGAAATGCGCGTGGACGTTGGTGCCGGGTACCGCATTTACTTCACGATGAGAAACGGTGTCGTCATCATCCTGTTGGCTGGGGGTGACAAATCAACTCAAACCGCTGATATAAGACACGCAAAAAAATTGGCAAAGGAGGTTTAACCATGAGCCAGACTTTGACTGACTTCGATATGACCACACTGCTCGACAGCGATGAAGCCATCAGTGAGTACCTCTCCCAAGTGCTGGCTGAAGGTGACAACGAGGAGTTTCTTCGAGCAATTGGCTACGTGGTAAAAGCCCGCGGCATGACACAAATAGCCAAAGACGCCGGGATGGGGCGCGAAAGCCTGTACAAGGCTTTCGCGCCAGGGGCGAAACCACGTTTCGATACGGTGTTAAAAGTCATTCATGCGCTGGGCATTGAGCTTTGCGCGCAACCGGGGCATGTCGCCGTGACCACGGCGGCTCAGGCTTGACCTGAAGCCTTGCGCCAACGGCGTCGCTTCATTCGCGAGCATGCGGCCACCTCAAAACCTGTAGGAGCACGGCTTGCCGGCGATGACGGCGGCATATTCAACATCATCGGTGCCTGACATTCCGCCATCGCCAGCAAGCTGTGCTCCTACAGGGGCTTTGTGCCCAGCACAAAAACTGCGGCCACCTCAAAATCTGTAGGAGCGCGGCTTGCCGGCGATGGCGTCAGTCCAGGTGCCCCGCCCTTCAGCATTTCACCGCAACCATCGTAAAACACATCGGCAACTGCGCTTCCTGTTGCTGATAGAGGTCATAAAGCTCTTCGCGGTTGGAATGCGGGTATTCCTTGAAGTGGTTGATCTGCAGTCCGGCAGCAATGGCACCATTGAGGATGTCGCCCAGGGTGTGAACGAACCAGTAGGACGGGGATGCCGGTTGCTCGACTTTGCCTTCATAGACGATCGGCTCGTTTTGCACGAAAGGCTCCCGGCGAAAATACGAGGAACTCAAGGCAAAGGGATCGGCTGAGTCGGGATCGAACATTTCCAGAAACGGATGGGTTTCGTAGATTATCAAGGCCCCGCCCGGCTTGAGGGTTTGCGCCGCATGTTGGAAGAATTCGGCTATGTCCGGCATCCAGTTCAAGACGCCGATGGTGATCAGGGCTACGTCGAAGCGCCCCTTCAGTTGCAGCGGCAAATGATGAATGTCGGCTTTGATGAACTCAGGCTCGTGGGGCGAGCGTGATGCCAGTTCTCGCGCCTGGCCGAGAAACGCTGCGGACTGATCGACCCCTGTCACATGCCTCGCCCCCAAGGCGAACAGGGAAAGGCTTTCGCGGCCGTTGTTGCAGCCCAGTTGCACCACTTCCTTGCCATCAATACCGACTTCCGTCAGCACACCGGTCAGGGTCTCATCAAGGCAGGTAAAGTCCGCGTGCGCCACGGCGATCCAATGTTGCTGCCATTCGGCAGATTCCTTGTGATGGCGAGCGGAGTCATTCCAGGCATCGCGGTTGCTTGCGATGGCTTGTTCTTTTGTCGGCATTTCCATTGCACACTCCAGAATCGGGTCAATGATTGACGGCCCGAGTCTAGATCATCTCGGTTTAAAGCCTCTTCGTGGCTTTGTTGCGATCTTGTAAACAGGCAACGCCGACGCCCGCCCACGGGAGCGCTATAGTTAATGACCTCGGGGGAAATGCGGATTAACCGATTTCGCAGGTGCTGCCATGAACAAGACCGGACACACGCTGTTGCTTGCCCTTTGCCTGACTGCCACCGGCGTCGCGCTGGCGGACGACAGCCTGATGCAAACTGACCAATCGAACACTGAATTCCACTATTACGGGGCTGACCAGCCTTTCGCCCACCCCGCCCCACCTTCACTGAGCACCGTGCCGCCGGGCGCGTACATCCCGACTTCCCCCCAGACCTTCATTCCGGTGTCCAGCGAGCACGTGTTTTCCGACTCGCAGTTGCCGACGGTAGCGGACGCCACCGTGCGCGTGTTCATCCGCACCTACGATGCGGCTCGCGGTGTCTACGTCAATCATGAAGTGATCGACCCGACCTGCATGCTGGCTTGCCTGAGCGCTCCGGGTCCGTCCTTGTAACCCGGCGGCTTCTGCCTACCACTGCCGTTTGTCCGGACGCGCGAGGCCGAGCTTTTCGATCCGGTAGCGCAACATGTCGCGGCTCAGGCCCAGCAGTCGCGCGGACTTGGTGACGTTCCAATCGGTCTTGTCGAGCATCTTGCGCACCATGTCACGCTCGACCTCCGGCAGGTTCATCGATTCGGTGCCGTTGTAGGTCGGGCGTGGTTCGCTGGGCGGCAGTTCATGCTGAAACATCGCCGGCTCGTCCACCAGGCTCATGCAGACGTTCAATTGATGCGCGGCGATGGTGTCGCTTTGCGCCAGCAACACGGTTTGTTCCAGCATGTTGCGCAGCTCACGCACATTGCCCGGCCAGGTGTAATTGAGCAGCAGCTCTTCGGCCTGGTCGCTGAAATGCAGGTTCGGCTTGCCGTAGCGCTTGCCATGGGCAGCCAGAAAGTGTCGGGCCAGCAACAGGATATCTTCGCCACGGGCGTACAGGCGCGGCACCTTGATCGAAATGATGCGCAGGCGGAAAAACAGGTCGCGGCGGAATTTGCCCTGTTGAACCATTTGTTCGAGGTTGCAGTTTGTGGCGCTGATCACCCGCAGATCGACCTTGCGCTCCTTCACCGAACCGACCCGGCGGATGGTCCGGTCTTCGAGCAGCTTCAACAGCTTGGCCTGCAGGATCAGGTCCATCTCGCCGATTTCATCGAGAAACAATGTCCCGCCATCGGCCGCTTCCACCAGCCCCAGCCGACGATCCTTGGCATCGGTAAAGGCGCCTTTCTCGTGCCCGAACAGCTCGGACTCCACCAGGTTGGAGGGGATCGACGCGCAGTTGAATTCAATGAACGGGCCTTTGTTGCGTGGGCCGTCGAAATGCAGTGCCCGGGCGACCAACTCTTTGCCGGTACCGGTTTCGCCTTCCACCAGGACCGGCGGCAGGTCGCTGTTGGCCATGCGTCGCTCGGCGTCGAGCAACTGGGCGATGGTGCCCTTGAGGTAGACCATGGGCGCGGACTCACCGATCAGCGCCTGAACCCCGGATTTCTGCGCCTCGCGCTCCTGATAGAACGACAGCGTGCGTTCCATCCGGTCGGTGGCCAGGGCCTTGTCCAGCAACAGCTTGAGTTCGGGCAAAGCCACCGGTTTGGTGACGTAGTGGAAAGCCCCCTCTTTCATCGCCACCACGGCGTCTTCGACATTGCCGTAGCCCGTCATCATGATCACTTTCATATCCGGCGCGCTGATGCGCAGCTTCTGGATCAAGCCGTGACCGCTCATGCCTGGCAGCGAATTGTCGGTGAGCACCACGTCCGGTGCGAACGTCTTCAATTGCTCAAGTGCGTCTTCGGCCGAGTGGCAGACCGTTACCTCGAAGTCCTTGCGCTCCAGGTAGGTCTGAATATTCTCGGCAAGCAGCTCATCATCCTCGACCAGCAGTATGCTGTGTTCCATATTCCCCTCCCGTTGCCACTTTGAAATTGAGACAAACGCGGGTTCCTTCCTGCTCCTGGCTAGTCAGTTCGACCGAGCCTTGGAAACGCTCCATTATTCTTTTGACCAGGGCCAGGCCCACGCCCAGCCCCCCTTGTTTGGTGGTGAAGAATGGCTTGAAGACCATTTGCTGCTGTTGTTTGCTCATGCCCTTGCCGGTGTCATTGAGGATCATGCTCACCTGATCGGCCGACGGTTGCTCAATCTCAATGCTCAACACGCCGCCCTTGGGCATGGCTTCCAGGGCGTTGGCGAACAGGCTATTGAGAATCTGTGTAAGCAGCACCTGTTGGCTGAGGACCGGGGGGACTGTCGTCGGAATGAAACGCACCTCGACGTTCGAGCGTTTGATCTGCGGTTCGAACGCATTCAAGGTGTCATCGATGGCCAACACCAGGTCCACGTTTTCAAAGTCGTCGTTGACCGGTCGCAACGACACCAGCAATTCGCGCACCCAGCGCGACATGCGGTCGACCTGGTTGATAATGTCGCCGATATTCTTCTGCGCAGTCTGGCTGGCGATTTCCTGGGCCAGTTCGGCACTGGAACGAATATTCGCCAAGGGATTGCGCAGACTGTGCGCCACTGCCGAAGACATTTCGCCGAGGGCGACAAAGGTTTCATTGGCCACCAATTGCTTTTGCTGACTCTGCAACAACATCGCTGCACGGCGCACGATCCAGAACAGGCCCAGATAAATGACCGCCCCGCCGAGCAATGTCGCCAGCCAGATCGCCTTGAACCCGCGCTGGATGCGTTCAACCAGATCCACCGGTTCCTTGTAGATCTCCACCATGGCGATCACTTTGCTTTTGTCGGCATTGAACATCGGAATGTAATTTTCGATGAACAGGTATTGGGGTTCACGCAACAGACGCTGTTCGGGACGTTCCTCATCGATTTCGTGGTAGCTGGTGGACACTGCTTCTTTCATTTCGAAGGACTCGTCCAGTTCCTCGTCATCTTCGATGCGCACACCGATCAGCTCCGGGTTGGTTGACCAGACCACGGTGCGATCCAGCGCATACACCGTCGCCAGCAGTATGCCCGGCAGGTGTTCCACATGATCGAGAAACTCAATGCGCGCAGCGGCACGGGTTACAGGATCGACATCGGGGTAGGCGTTTTCTTGCCGTGGGTCGAGCATCTCGCCCATGGTCCGGTTGGGAGAAATTGAAGCATGGCGAATTTCCGCATCGCCAATCGCCTGAATGAACTGCGCAGTCAGCATCGAATCGCGCTCGATACTCTCCTCAACCACGAAGCGCGTAGAGACGTAACCGAGCCCCAATGCCACGGCGGCAATAATGAGAAAGCTCGCCAGGGAAAACCAGCGCACCAGATTGAAGGGCGGACGCCAATCCTTACCCTCTGCCGCTGCCGGTACTGTCGGGACAGCTGCATTTTGTTCTTCCAGTGTCTGCATGGGACTGTCCTGGTCGCGGGTTACAAGCCTTTTCAGCCGTGTTTCGAATCAGTGTAGGTGGCATTGATCGCAATGCCCGGGCAATGAATCTATTTCGCCACTATTGCACCTGCGCTTTGTCTGGAACCGCGATGGAATGTTGATGTTCGGGTGCTTCGTTACCAGCAGCCAACGCGCTGGACGGCGGATGCTGGCGATCGGTTTCTTCCTGCAAAAACGTGATGATCGACTGCGCGGCACGTTCGTCCATGCGCAGGTTGGGCATCGGGATTTGGTCGAAGCGCTCGAACAGCTCCATGGCAATCGGGTCCTTTTCCGCCAGCATGCGGTCCGGTTCGCGGATCCAGCGACTGAGCCAGGCAGGATCACGCTGACGGGTCACGCCGATCAGATCCGGACCGATGCTGCGCAAGCCGATGCCCTGACCGTCCATTGGCCCCAGGCTGTGGCAAGACGCGCAGCGGGTGCGGAACAATTCCTCGCCGCTGCTCGGTGGGCGGATCTCGGGAGCGTTGGCGTAATTTTGCTCAACGCTCGGTTGCTTCCAGTTCTGCAGGGTATTGGCCAATTGATCGGCCAGAATCCACGGGTTTTCGAATGGCGACGCCTTCATCCAGCGCCCCGTGGACTGGTTGCCGACAATCAGGCTCAGGTTGTGGTCCTTGCTGCGCCCGTTGTCGACGCCTTCGATGAACAACCCGAGTTTCTGCCGCAGCTCGGTGACGTCGGCGAACTCACCGGTGAGAAACTGCCAGCCCGGACCGACCTGGAAGCGTTGCGCATAGGCCTTGAGCACTGCGGGCGTATCGCTCAAGGGATCAATGCTGATGGAGTAGAAAAAAACGTCTTTGCCGACCCGGTCGCCGAGCAACTTCTGCACTTGACGCAGCCTGGCGGTTTCCAGTGGGCAGGAGTCGCTGCACGAAGTGAAGATGAAATTGATCACCACCACCTTGCCCTTGATCAGGTCATCGAAAAACCGCACCTGCCGACCGTCCTGATTGGTCAGCAGGGTGTTGGGGAAATAGTCGCCACCCCACGGAGTGGCGCTATCGGCGACTGCGGTTTCTGTTGCCGGTGCGGGTGTCGGTGGCACCGGTTTGGCGACCAGCAACTGGCTGGCCAGCAAACAGGCCGACAACAGCAGCACAAGGTGCATGCCCAAGGCGCGCGAGCGTGGTGTATGGCGTCTCACGTCGACACCCTCCCGGTTCATGGCTGGGCCGTCACTTTCGGACCGAAGCCGTCACCGGTGGGGAGGCGCTCTTTTTTGTCCATCACCAACCACCTCGAAATATGTGAAGGGGGTGATGGAGCATGTGCAAGGAGCTCGCCATCTTGTAACTGATTTATACAAAAGCATTAACCAGCGACAAAACAATGGCCTATCAACATCAATCTGCCATGTTCGGGGGAAAAATTGGGGAATGGCACCCGCTAACGGGGAAAGTTGCCCCCCGTTTTCAGGGGATTAACTTGAACGAAAGACGCACGCGCGTGCCTTCGCCTTCACGGCTATCGAGCGCCACCGTACCGCCAAAGCGCTCCATGATTCGCTTGACCAACACCAGCCCGACCCCCAGCCCACCTTGCTTGGTGGTGAAAAAAGGTCGGAAAGCCATGCGCCGTTGCTCTTCGTTCATGCCTTTGCCGGTGTCGCCGATGGTCACGCACACACCTTGGGAAGCACTCGGTTCCAGGCTGATCGTCAGCGTACCGCCTTCGTCCATGGCCTCCAACGCGTTAGCCAGCAAACTGTTGAGAATCTGGGTCAGCTGCACGTGTTGACTCAAGACCATCGGCGTCTCTTTGGGGGCAAACACCACCGTGACCCGGCCCCTGGCGATCTGCTGCTCGAACGCGTTCAGGCTGTCGTGCAGCACCGCGACCAGGTTGACCGGTTCGGCTTCGTCGTTGAGCGGCCGCAAGGATTGCAGCAACTCCCGGACCCACTTCGACATGCGATCGACCTGGCCGATGATGTCGTTGATGTTCTTGTGCGCCGGACCGCTGTCGAACTCCAGCGCCAACTCGGCGCTTGAACGAATGGTCGCCAAAGGGTTGCGCAGACTGTGGGCCACTGCCGAGGACATCTCGCCCAGCGCCACGTAGGTTTCGTTGGTGATCAGTTGCTTTTGTTGCGTCGCCAGCAAAATCGCCGCCCGCCGCACGATCCAGTAAAGACCCAGGTAGATCAACCCACCGCCCAACGCCGTCGCCAGCCAGATCAAGACCAGGCCACGTTCCATGCGGCTGATCAGATCCTTGGGCTCCTTGTAGATCTCGACCATCGCAGTGACGTTTTTGCCTTCGGCGTCAAACAGCGGAATGTAGTTTTCGATGAAGATGTATTCCGGCGGTGTGACGAACTTCTGTTCCATGCGGCCATGGTCGACATCATGGTAACTGGCCGATACCGGTGTCTTCGAGGCGAAGGCCTGATCCAGATCCTCATCGACATGAATCGTGGTGCCCATCAGCGCCGGGTTGGTCGACCAGATAATCATCCGGTCAGGCGCATAGATGTTCGCCAGGATCACGTCCGGCAAATGCTCGATGTGGTCGAGGAACTCGCCCCGGGCATTGGCACGGGCCATCGGATCGACGTCAGGGAAATCCCGATCTTTGCGCGGGTCGAGCAACTCGCCCATGGTCCGCACGTTGGGGATTGAAACGTGGCGGACTTCGGCGGCGGCGATCGCCTGAATGAACTGAGATGTCAGCAACGCATCGCGCTGCACGCTTTCGGTAATCACGAACTTGGTGGACACCGAGCCCAACGCCACCGCCACTGTGCCGATCACCGCCATGCTGATGAGCGAAAACCAACGCAGCAGGTTGAACGGCTGTTTGCGCGAGCTCAAGCGCATGTCGGCCTGGTCGGTGGTCAGTGTCTTGGCAAGCGTGGTCATCAATATTGTTCCCGCAAAAGCCCCTATAGGTTTATAGCCCACTGCTGGCAGATTGCCCGGCTGCAACCTGTTCTCCCCCTGCTCCGTTGCCCCCATCTACCCCCAATCCTGGGGAAAGAGGCCCGTTCCCCTCCGCAGGCAAATGCAGCTTGTCGCCAGGCGAACGCCTGTGCACCGGGCCTCTCATAGCCGTTTTTCGCGATTGGCATGGGAGTTGCCGAAGCCCTCCCAACTGACCCATATCCAAGGGGCAGGTACTCTGATAGAGGGATTACACATGCACCCTTTACTGTCCAAAACTGCGATCGCTCTGATCGTCAGTGCCATGGCCCAAGGCGTCGCCCAGGCTGCACTGTTTGCCGTAGACCCCGGCCCCTATGCATCTGCCACTGGAGGTTTCGCCTCCTGGTACCAAGACAGTCACGGTCGAACCCTCGACCTTTGCCTGTCAAAGGCTGTCAGTTCCAGGGTTCCCAGCGCACCCGGTGCGCCGTCCTACATGTGTGTTTTGAATCCAACTCCCGGGGTTTTCGACGACACCCAACCCATCGTTTTCCCGAGCAACTTTCCCGATGAAACGTTCTGGTTCACCGGCGACGGCGCCATCGTCGATGCTGCCCGCGGCATCGACCTGACCTACGTCAGCGCCGTCGAAGCAGCCTTCGCCGCCGAAGAACCGAAGGAAGGTGATCAGGTCAGTTTCGGTCGTATCCGTATTCGGGTCGACGTGCCCACCGCGGGCGTCTACACCATCACCCACCCCTACGGCGTCGACATCTTCGACGTTCCCGCGGGCGGGACCCGCGCCATCAACATGACCCGGGACATCGGTATCGGTACGCCGAAAACCTATGACGGCGCGCTCAAAAGTGACATTGGCCCGTTCCTGCGCAGCGTCAACGGCCCCTACACCGAGACCAACCCGGTCACCGGTGCTGCCGAGCAGTTCGTTGGCGATCCAAACCTCGCAGAAGCCTTTACCGGCAGTCCGTTCAACACCAACTACATTCGCATCGAGGGCCCGAACGGCCTGGACTTGCGGACAACGGTGATGGCCATTTCCGGCAAACTGTCGACGGTGACCCGCCCCACTCCGCTGATCGCCGAGCGCAGTACCTACTCTCGCAAGGCAGGTGAAAGCGCACCCGTGGCGCAACAAGACGTTTTCGTGTTGGCACCGCCGCCACCGGCCACCGTGAAGCTGGACAGCAACAGCCCGGTACTGAACCTCACCGAGGCTGACACCACCGGCCACTGGTACGCCCAGTCCGCCGCCAACCCGACGTTGCCGAGCAACCTGGTGGTGACGGCTGACAACCACCTGGCCATTCCCACCAGCACCCCAACCTCCATCTCCATGCCGCTGACCGACCTGGTGGTGATCTCACGGGCCGAGTACAGCCTGAACAGCGGACAGATCACTGTCGTGGCCTCGACCAGCGATGAAACCTCGCCTCCGGTCCTCACCGTCACTACCGGTACCGGGGTCGCCATCGGCGCCCTCAGTGGCGATGGCGCAGAGAAATCCCTGTCGACCGGCATCTCGCCGATTCCACCGGCCAAGGTTCACGTGGCGTCATCCAATGGCGGCAGCGACACCGAAGAAGTGGTCATCGTGCAATGAACGCTCTCATGCCCAGACCCGCATCAGGAGGCATCATGAACAAGTGGCCACGCTTTGCGCTCAACGCGCTCGGGCTGACTCTTTCGCTGACCGGCAGTGCGTTCGCGCAACTCGCTGCGGTCGATCCCGGTCCCTACACCTTTGCCACGGGGAAATTCCCCATGTGGTATCAGGACAACAATTCACTGTCGCTGGAACTGTGCCAGTCGCGGGCCACCAGCTCGCGTTCGCCTGGCGCTCCCGGTGCGCCTGCCTACATGTGCATCCTCAATCCGGAACCCGGGGTGTATGACGATACCCTGCCGATGGTGTTCCCGGATAACTGGCCACCGGAAACCTTCTGGTTCCTCGCCGAAACCACCATCCCCGATGTCGGCGGCTATGGCGTCGACGCCTACGTGGCCGGGATCGAAGCGGCATTCGCCGCGGAAAACCCTGTCGACGGTGACCAGGCAAGCTTCGCCCGCATTCGCCTGCGGATAAACGTACCGGTGGCAGGCACCTACACCATCACCCACCCGTACGGCGTGGAAACGGTCAACGTCACCACGCCCGGCCGTCGTGCCATCAACATCACCCGCGACATCGGCATCGGCGCACCAGGCAACTTCAGTGGTGCTCTGAACGGTGAGGTCGGCCCGTTCCTGCGCAGCGTCAACGGTCCCTATACCGAAGTGAACCCGGACACGGGCGCCATCGAGACGTTCGTCGGTGACCCGAACCTTACCGAAGCGGTCACCGGCAGCCCCAACAACACCAACTTCCTGCGCGTCCAGGGCCCGCCCGGGACCATTCAGACCACGCTTTTTACCGTGTCCGGCAAAGTCCTCGACAGCCGTGCGCAGACCCTTGCGGAAATCGGACGCGCGACTTACCGCCGCACTTCTACAGGACCGGGCACCAGCAGTACCCGGGTCGAGGTGTTCGGCAAATCGGCGAACAATTCGAGCCTGTGCTTCCGCGAAACCGTGGCTCTGGTTCCCGGACCACCACCATCGCCGTGCCTCACCAGCATGCTTGGCGACAATACCGGCCAGTTCTTTGGCCACCGCCTGACCGGCAGCACCGTACCGCCTGTGGTCGTGCTCACCGCGACCGACCCGACCGGCACCACCCGGCCGACAGCGGTCTCGAGCAAAGTCACTGACGTGGTGAAAGTGCAAACCGCTCGCTATAACTGGAGCGACCACAGCCTGCTGATCGAAGCCATCTCGTCGGACGAAGTGGTGGTACCGGACATGGTTGCCCAGGGCTACGGACGGTTAACCAAGTCAGGCACCCTGCAACGCCTGACCGTCGCCGACCTGCCTCAGCCTCCGGCCAGCGTGACCATCAAATCGGCCTCAGGTGGCAGCGATGTCGAGCCGGTCGTCGTGGTCGGCACCGCGCCGGACACCGGTGAAAACCAGGCACCGCTTTCTGTCGCCGACAGTGGCAGCACCAGTTTCGGCGTGCCGATCACCCTCAGCCTGCTGACCAACGACAGCGACCCGGATGGCAACACACCGCTGAGCATCACCGCGTTGACCCAACCGGCTGCCGGCCAGGGCAGCGTGGTGTTGAACGGTTCCACCGCGGTGGTCTACACCCCGCCAGCCCTGGTCAATGCACCGTTGACCACAACGTTCACCTACAAGGCTCAAGATGCCAAGGGCCTGGCCTCGACCGCTGCGGCGACCGTGACCATCACCGTGGCGCCGAACCAGCCTCCGGTGGCCGTCGCCGACAGCATCGCGACCCTGGGTGTGTCGATTCCGATCAACGTGCTGGCCAACGACACCGATCCGGAAGGCAACGTGCCGCTCGCAATCGCCAGCTTCACCCAACCACCGGCGGATCGCGGCTCGGTGACCAGCAACGGTACCGTCCTGACCTATAACCCACCGGCGACGGTCACCACGGCGTTCACTACGACCTTCAGCTACATCGCCCGGGACAGCTTCGGTGCCCAGTCGACGTCACCGGCAACGGTCACGGTGCAGGTCTCGCCACGTCCTGCCGCGGAAACTTTCGCGGTCACGGCAGCCACGGTGACAGCCCGTTCCAACAATCGCTTCAACTGGGACTTCACGGGGACTTCGTCGGTGACCACTGGCAACACCATCACCATCCAGGTGACCACGCCGACCGGGCTGGTAACCCTGGGTAGCACCACGGTGCCGCTGACCGGACGCTGGCGCCTGACCGTCAGCAACTCGACCACGGTAATTCCGTCGGCGAGCCCTACAGCCACCATCACCTCGTCCCAAGGCACCGTGCGAACCGTCAACGTCACTGTGCAGTAAGCGCTCGCCCCACCGGCCGCTGCGGCGGGTGGGGCAAGCCCTCAACCAAAGGACTGCATCATGAAAACGCCGACCGCCGCCCTGCTCTGCCTGCTTCTGCTCTGCAGCAGCGCGGGCGTGCGCGCCGACGATTTGCTGGAAAACGACGACCTGGCACCCGCTGCCGATCTCGGCGAGCTGCCGCCCCCGGTGGGCCAGCAAGCGTTGATCGACCAGAACGGCCAGGCCAACGTCGCATTGCTGCAACAGCACGGCCAGTCGCTGCTCGGCCAGATCGTGCAGTCAGGCAGCAATCAGGAAGCGTTCATCCTGCAACAAGGCAGCGACCTGATGGCATTGATCAACCAGCAAGGTTCCGGCAACGCCGCATCGATTACCCAGACCGGCAGCCACAACCGTGCGCAGATTTCCCAGAACGGCAACAACAACGACGCCAACATCGTCCAGGCCGGCACGGGTCAGCAAAGCGCTGTGACCCAGGCAGGCAATGGCATGAGCGTATCGGTCACTCAATTTCGCTAAAGCACTGCACCACTTGGAGGTTTCAAAATGTTCAAACTGACGCCCCTCACAGCCGCCATACTGGTCATTGTCAGTGCCCAGGCAATGGCCGATGACAGCCTGTCGATACAAGACCAGGCCGGTACCGCCAACATCGCCGATGTGAAACAGAGCAATGCTCCGTTCAGTACCGTCACCCAGCAGCAAGTTGGCCAGGGCAACGATGCGGCCGCCGTGCAAGACACGGCCACCAGCACCATTACCCAAACCCAGGTCGGCGACTACAACGCCGGGTACGCAGAACAACTGTTCGAGAACAACAGCACCATCACACAAACCCAGACCGGCAGCTTCAACATCAGCCATGCCAGCCAGTCGATCGGGGTCGGCAATGGCGAAGCACTGCAACAGCAGGAAGGCTCCGGCAACTTCTCCTTCATCTATCAGGACAGTCAGGAAAACACCTCCGGGCAAACCTACCAGTACGGCGACGGCAACGAAGCCAACATCGAACAGATCCAGTTAGGCATGGCCAACAACGCGGTCATCATCCAGTACGGCACCACCAACTACGCAACTGCCGAACAGATCGGCCACATGAACGGCCAGATCAACATCAACCAGGCCGGCAGCACCAACTATGCCTATGGCGACCAGCGCTATGGTGAAGGCGGCAATCTGACCATCAACCAGTACGGCGACGGCAACGGCTCCGAAGTCTGGCAAGACACTCAGGTCAACGCCCAGGCCACCATCAACCAATATGGCGGCGCCAACGAAACCATCGTCGATCAGAGCTTTGGCGAAAACAACGTCGCCACCGTGCTGCAGGTCGGCGACCTCAACGCCATCTACGCCGATCAGTTCGAGTCACTCGGTTCCACTGTCGCGCTCTATCAACAGGGCACCGGCAACGTGCACTTCACCTACCAGAGCGGCGACAGCCATGTGCTCAATGCCACGTCGGTGGGCAGCGACAACAAGGTCTATGCCAGCAACTGGAAAGGCCCGCAATCGGGCGGCCAGTTCGGCAGCAACCAGCGCGCCACCGTCAACCAGGCCGGCAGCGGCAACGTCGCCAACTTCACCCAGGACGGCGTCGGCCACGTCATGACCACCAACCAGACCGGGACCGGCAACAAAACCACGGTCAGCCAGGCCGACTCCTACAACGAGTTGTACTTCGATCAAAACGGCAGCGACAACATCCTGATCTCCGACCAGCGCGGCACCACCAACCTGGCCCAGGGCAGCACCAACGGCACCGGCAACAGCACCGAGTTCAACCAGGAAGGCACCGGCAACCAGGCATACACCGCCCAGCTGTACGGCGACGACAACATGATCACCATCAAACAGGCCGACACCCTGAACGTGGCTTACGTCACCCAGGGCGGCACCGGCAACATCGCCAGTGTCGATCAGAGCGGCATGACGCAAACGGCCACCGTGCACCAGTTTGGCTC
>NZ_RCOE01000182.1:0-1025 GCF_004321495.1 Pseudomonas sp. Sample_10 | reverse complement strand
ATCCTAGGATTCGTTTGAGATTTCAAACGCTCTTGTCTGGGTGCTGAACCGCACGCGTTCATTCCGTGCGCTATTTTGTGCTTCAGCCCGGTGAATGATTTCCCTGACGGCAGCCTACCGAGGCGCCTTTCTACAATCATAATTTGCTCCGCATACATTGCGGTGCTGTTAAGGAAAGCCGACATGCAGCTTAAAGACACCCAGTTGTTCCGCCAACAAGCCTTCATCGATGGCGCTTGGGTTGATGCGGACAATGGTCAGACGATCAAGGTCAACAACCCGGCAACGGGCGAAATTCTGGGCACCGTGCCGAAGATGGGCGCTGCCGAAACCCGCCGTGCCATCGAAGCTGCTGACAAAGCGCTGCCGGCCTGGCGTGCACTGACTGCCAAAGAACGTGCGAACAAGCTGCGTCGCTGGTTCGAGCTGATCATCGAGAACCAGGATGACCTGGCTCGCCTGATGACCCTGGAACAAGGCAAGCCATTGGCCGAAGCCAAGGGCGAAATCGTGTACGCCGCGTCCTTCATCGAGTGGTTCGCCGAAGAAGCCAAGCGCATCTACGGTGACGTGATTCCGGGCCACCAGCCTGACAAGCGCCTGATCGTGATCAAGCAGCCAATCGGCGTGACCGCTGCCATCACACCGTGGAACTTCCCGGCTGCGATGATCACCCGTAAAGCCGGCCCGGCCCTGGCCGCCGGTTGCACCATGGTGCTCAAGCCTGCCTCGCAAACGCCTTTCTCGGCTTTCGCCCTGGCTGAACTGGCCCAGCGTGCTGGCATTCCAGCTGGCGTGTTCAGCGTGGTGTCCGGCAGCGCTGGCGACATCGGCAGCGAACTGACCAGCAACCCGATCGTGCGCAAGCTGTCCTTCACCGGTTCGACCGAAATCGGTCGTCAACTGATGTCGGAATGCGCCAAGGACATCAAGAAAGTGTCCCTGGAACTGGGCGGCAACGCGCCGTTCATCGTGTTCGACGACGCGGACCTGGATAAGGCCGTCGAAGGCGCGATCATTTCCAA
>NZ_RCOE01000222.1:19466-42346 GCF_004321495.1 Pseudomonas sp. Sample_10 | reverse complement strand
AGCGTGGGAACGATCATCCTGAGCAATAAAAAAACCCGCTGAAATCACTTTCAGCGGGTTTTTCATTTGAGCAGCAGGAGAATCAAAAATCCTCCAACCGCCACACCTCGTAAGCCGGCGTCTCGTAGGGATGGCTGTGTTTCAGAGCCGCCACTACCGGGCGAATCAACTCATCGGCCACCACCAGCTCAACTTTCCATTCCTCCACCCGTTCGACCTGCCCCGCTTCGCCAATGAACGGCTGGCTGCCGTCCAATGGACGAAACTGGCCTTGGCCCAACACCTGCCAGGCGCAGTGATCGTAAGCACCGATCCGTCCGCCACCAGCGGCGAATACGGCGCTTTTGACCACTTCGACATGACTGTCAGGAACAAAAAAGCAGAGCTTGTACACAGCGCTTAGTTCACCCAAACGCGAGCATTACGGAACATGCGCATCCAAGGTGCGTCTTCGTTCCAGTCTTCCGAACGCCACGAGTTCTGCACGGCACGGAACACACGCTCCGGGTGCGGCATCATGATCGTTACGCGACCGTCGCGGCTGGTCAAACCGGTGATCCCGCGCGGCGAACCGTTCGGGTTGGCCGGATAGGTTTCGGTGACCTTGCCGTGGTTGTCGACGAAACGCATCGCCACGCAACCGGACAGATCGGCTTCCAGCAATGCTTCTTCGCTGGCGAACTCGGCGTGACCTTCACCGTGAGCGATGGCGATCGGCATGCGCGAACCGGCCATGCCCTGCAGGAAGATCGAGTTCGATTCCTGGATCTGCACCATCGCCACACGGGCTTCGAACTGCTCGGAACGGTTACGCACGAAGTGCGGCCAGAACTCGCTGCCCGGGATCAGCTCGTGCAGGTTGGACATCATCTGGCAACCGTTGCACACGCCGAGGGTGAAGCTGTCGTTACGCTCGAAGAAACCCTGGAACGCATCGCGGGCACGGCTGTTGAACAGCGCCGATTTCGCCCAGCCTTCACCGGCACCCAATACGTCACCGTAGGAGAAGCCGCCGCAAGCGACCAGGCCCTTGAACTCGTTCAGGTCGACACGGCCGGCCAGAATGTCACTCATGTGCACGTCGATCGCGTTGAAACCGGCACGGTCGAACGCCGCCGCCATTTCCACCTGACCGTTGACGCCCTGCTCACGCAGCACGGCAACCTGTGGGCGGATGCCTTTCTTGATGTAAGGCGCGGCGATGTCCTGGTTGACGTCGTAGCTGAGCTTGACGCTCAGGCCCGGGTTGTCTTCTTCCAGCAGCACGTCGAATTCCTGATCGGCGCAGTCGGCGTTGTCACGCAGGCGCTGGATCTGGTAGCTGGTTTCGGCCCACTGGCGTTGCAACAGACGACGCTGGCCTTCGAACACGGTGTCACCGTTGAAGGTGATGTTGATCTGGCCGTTGTTGATCGGCTGACCGATCACCGACACGCAATCCCCCAGCCCGGCAGCGCTGAACTGCGCGAGGATATCCGGGGTAGCGTCCTGGCGAACCTGAATCACCGCGCCCAGCTCTTCGTTGAACAGGATCGCAGCGATGTCGGCGGAGGTTTCCGCCAGGCCGTCGAGGTTCAGGCTCAGGCCGCAGTGACCGGCGAACGCCATTTCCACGACGCTGGTCAGCAGACCACCGTCGGAACGGTCGTGGTAAGCCAGCAGGTGACCGTCGGCATTGAGGCCCTGGATCACCGCGAAGAAGGCTTTCAGGTCTTCGGCATCATCGACGTCTGGAGCCTGCTTGCCGAGCTTGCCATGCACCTGGGCGAGAATCGAAGCGCCCATGCGGTTCTGGCCTCGGCCGAGGTCGATCAGGATCAGGTCGGTGGTGCCCTTGTCCATGCGCAGTTGCGGGGTCAGGGTCTGGCGGATGTCAGTCACTGGCGCGAAACCGGTAACGATCAGCGACATTGGCGAAGTGACGGATTTGTCGACGCCTTCATCGTTCCAGCGGGTGGCCATGGACATCGAGTCCTTGCCCACCGGAATGGTGATGCCCAGCTCAGGGCACAGCTCCATGCCGACCGCTTTCACGGTGTCGTACAGACGCGCGTCTTCACCCGGGTGACCGGCCGCCGACATCCAGTTCGCCGACAGTTTGATGTCGGAGATCTTGCCGATGCGCGAGGCCGCGATGTTGGTCAGGGTTTCGCCGATGGCCATGCGGCCCGACGCCGGAGCGTCCAGCAGAGCCAGCGGAGTACGCTCGCCCATGGCCATCGCTTCACCGGTGTAGACGTCGAAGCTGGTGGCGGTGACGGCCACGTCGGCCACCGGGACCTGCCACGGGCCGACCATTTGGTCACGGGCCACGAGGCCGGTGATGGTGCGGTCGCCGATGGTGATCAGGAAGCTCTTGCTCGCGACGGCCGGGTGATGCAGGACGCGCTCGACGCAATTGGCGATGTCGAGGGTCGACGGATCGAAATCGTCGCCCAGCTCGTTTTCACGTACTACGGAACGGTGCATGCGCGGGGCTTTGCCCAGCAGCACTTCCAGAGGCATGTCCACCGGGCTGTTGCCGAAGTGGCTGTCGGTGACCGTCAGTTGCGGTTCGGCGGTCGCTTCGCCGACCACGGCGAACGGGCAACGCTCACGTTCGCAGATCGCCTTGAAGCGCTCGAAATCAGCCGGGCCGACCGCCAGAACGTAGCGTTCCTGGGATTCGTTGGACCAGATTTCGTGCGGGGCCATGCCCGGCTCGTCGTTTGGAATGTTGCGCAGTTCAAAACGGCCACCGCGGTCGCCGTCGTTGACCAGTTCCGGGAAGGCGTTGGACAGACCGCCCGCACCCACGTCGTGGATGAAGCTGATCGGGTTTTTGTCGCCCAGTTGCCAGCAACGGTCGATGACTTCCTGGCAGCGACGCTCCATCTCAGGGTTTTCACGCTGTACGGAAGCGAAGTCCAGGTCTGCCGAACTGGTGCCGGTGGCCATGGAGGAAGCGGCGCCGCCACCCAGGCCGATCAACATCGCCGGGCCGCCAAGCACGATCAGCTTGGAGCCGACGACGATCTCGCCTTTCTTGACGTGCTCTTCACGGATGTTGCCCATGCCGCCTGCGAGCATGATCGGCTTGTGGTAACCGCGAACTTCATCACCGTGCGGGGTGGTGATCGATTGTTCGAAGGTACGGAAGTAGCCAGTCAGGGCCGGACGACCGAATTCGTTGTTGAACGCAGCGCCGCCCAGCGGGCCTTCGATCATGATGTCCAGCGCGGTAACGATGCGCTCGGGCTTGCCGTACGGCACTTCCCACGGCTGTTCGAAGCCAGGGATCTGCAGGTTGGAGACGGTGAAACCGGTCAGGCCGGCCTTTGGCTTGGCGCCGCGACCGGTTGCACCTTCGTCACGGATCTCGCCACCGGAACCGGTGGATGCGCCCGGGAACGGGGCAATCGCGGTCGGGTGGTTGTGGGTCTCGACTTTCATCAGGATGTGCACCGGTTCCTGCACCGCGCCGTACTGGCGGGTTTCAGGGTCCGGGAAGAAACGCCCGGCCACGGAGCCGACGATCACCGAAGCGTTGTCCTTGTAAGCCGACAGAACGCCTTCGCTGTGCATCACGTAGGTGTTCTTGATCATGCCGAACAGGCTTTTTTCCTGGCTCTCGCCGTCGATGTCCCAACTGGCGTTGAAGATCTTGTGACGGCAATGCTCGGAGTTCGCCTGGGCGAACATCATCAATTCGATGTCGTGGGGGTTGCGTTTCAAGCCGACGAAGGCGTTGACCAGGTAATCGATCTCGTCTTCAGCCAGGGCCAGGCCCAGCTCGGTGTTGGCTTGTTCCAGCGCGGCACGGCCGCCACCCAACACGTCGATCGCGGTCAGCGGCTTTGGCTCGGCATGGCTGAACAGGCCGGCGGCTTGCTCAAGGTTGCCCAGGACGATCTGGGTCATGCGGTCGTGCAGAGCGTCAGCAATCAGTTGCGCCTCAGCATCGCTGAACTGGCCGGCAACGTAGAACGCAATGCCGCGCTCCAGGCGCTGGATCTTGGTCAGGCCGCAATTGCGAGCAATGTCGCTGGCCTTGCTCGACCACGGCGAGATGGTGCCGAAACGCGGCAGCACCAGGAACAGACGACCGGTCGGCTCCTGGACCGGAACGCTTGGACCGTACTTCAGAAGGCGCGCGAGCACCTGCTGTTCGTCGCCGGTCAGGACGCCGGTAACTTCGGCGAAGTGAGCGAATTCAGCATACAGGCCGCTGACAGCCGGAACCTTCTGGCTCAGTTGCTCAAGGAGTTTGCTGTGGCGAAAGGCAGAAAGGGCAGGAGCGCCGCGCAGGATCAACATCTTCGGGACAGCCTCGGGAAGGGGTGTGCTTTGAGGCCGTGCATTCTAGCCTAAACAGCCCGCGACATCACCCGAAACGCTACGCACGGTTGCACTCGAGTATCGATCTGTGTTTCTGCCTCGAAAGTCAGGTTAATCCGCGGTGAGACGAGCGCTTATTTTTACTGTAACAAAAAGCACACAAGTCCCATTCCTGCGGGGTTTCGGCCGGTTTTGTGATCTCTAGCAGACAAGCCCTTCGCTGTCGAGATATGGCGTCCGTGGTCCTTTGCGTATACTGCGCAGATGTTTTCCCCAACGGCTTTGCGTCCGCGGTACGCCAAATGGCTGATCGCAACCGGACTCTTCCTGGTGCTCGGTGGCTGTGTTGATAAACCCAACACGCTGGAGCGCGTAAAGGAGGATGGCGTGCTGCGGGTGGTTACCCGTAACAGTCCCGCCACCTACTTTCAGGATCGCAACGGTGAAACCGGCTTCGAATACGAGCTGGTGAAGCGCTTCGCCGACGATCTGGGGGTCGAATTGAAGATCGAGACCGCCGACAACCTCGACGACCTGTTCAACCAGGTGGGCAAGCCCAATGGCCCGGTGTTGGCGGCGGCCGGACTGGTCAGCAGCGAAGAGCGCAAGAAACAGGTGCGCTTCTCCCACTCCTATCTGGAAGTCACCCCGCAGGTCATTTATCGCAACGGCCAGTCGCGACCTACTGATGCCAAGGACCTGGTGGGCAAGAAAATCATGGTGCTCAAGGGCAGCACCCACGCCGGGCAATTGGCCGAGCTGAAAAAGAAATTTCCCGGCATCGAATACGAAGAGTCCGACCAGGTAGAAGTAGTCGATCTGTTGCGCATGGTCGACGAAGGCCAGATCGACTTGACCCTGGTCGACTCCAACGAAGTGGCGATGAACCAGGTGTATTTCACCAATATCCGGGTCGCCTTCGACCTGGGTGACGCCAGCAACCAAAGCTGGGCTGTCGCGCCAGGCGATGACAACAGCCTGCTCAACGAAATCAACGACTATCTGGACAAGGTTCAGAAAAACGGCACCCTGCAACGCCTGAAGGACCGTTACTACGGACACGTCGACGTGCTCGGCTACATGGGCGCCACCACCTTCGCCCAGCATTTGCAGCAACGTTTGCCCAAGTACGAAAAGCACTTCAAGGCCTATGCCAAAATCGAGAAAGTCGACTGGCGCCTGCTGGCAGCGGTCGGATATCAGGAATCCCTGTGGCAACCGGCCGTTACGTCCAAGACCGGCGTACGTGGCCTGATGATGCTGACCCAGAACACCGCTCAGGCCATGGGCGTGTCGAACCGCCTCGATCCGAAGCAGAGCATCATGGGCGGCGCCAAATACCTGGCTTACATGAAGGAGCAACTGGACGACTCGATCCAGGAACCGGACCGCACCTGGTTTGCCCTTGCGGCCTACAACGTTGGCAGTGGTCATCTCGATGACGCCCGCAAACTGGCGGCCAAGGAAGGGTTGAACCCGGACAAATGGCTGGACGTGAAGAAAATCCTGCCGCGCCTGTCGGAAAAGAAGTGGTACAGCAAGACCCGTTACGGCTACGCCCGTGGCGGCGAGCCGGTGCATTTCGTGGCGAACATCCGTCGCTACTACGACATCCTGACCTGGGTCACGCAGCCGCAGCTTGAAGGCGATCAGGTCGCCGAAGGCAAACTGCTCGTGCCGGGGATCGACAAGTCCAAACCGGCCCAAGAGCCAGCCCCACTCTGAATTTGATCGTTCCCATGCTCCGCGTGGGAATGCCGCCAGGGACGCTCCGCGTTCCGCTTCAAGAGCTGACGCAGAGCGTCAAGGTCAGCATTCCCACGCAGAGCGTGGGAACGAGCGGCGTAAGGCCTATGCCTTGGCAGCAGCCGCCAGAATCAGCGCCTTCATCTCCGACACCGCCGATTTGAAGCCGACGAACAACGCATGGGCCACCAGCGCATGGCCGATGTTCAGCTCGTTGATGCCCTTGATCGCCGCCACGGCTTCGACGTTGTGGTAATGCAGGCCATGGCCGGCGTTGACGATCAGCCCCTGGGCCAGGCCAAACGCCACGCCATCGGCCACACGCTTGAGCTCTTCAGCCACTTCGGTCGGCGTCTCGGCATCGGCATAACGCCCGGTGTGCAATTCGATCGCCGGGGCGCCAACGCGGCGCGAGGCTTCGATCTGGCGCTCGTCGGCATCGATGAACAGCGACACTTCAGCGCCGATCTTCGACAGACGCTCAACGGCCGCCTTGATCCGCTCCTCCTGCCCCGCTACGTCCAGACCGCCTTCGGTGGTCAGCTCCTGACGGGTTTCCGGCACCAGGCAAATGTGCGCCGGGCGGATACGCTCGGCGAACTGCATCATCTCTTCGGTGACGCCCATCTCGAAGTTCATGCGGGTTTGCAGCACGTCCTTGAGCAGCAGCACGTCGCGCTCCTGGATGTGCCGACGGTCTTCGCGCAGATGCACGGTGATGCCATCGGCGCCCGCCTCTTCCGCATCCAGTGCCGCCTTGACCGGGTCGGGGTAGCGAGTGCCCCGGGCCTGACGCAAGGTGGCAACGTGGTCGATGTTCACGCCAAGAAGAATGCGGGTGCTGGTGGTCACGGAAAGCGCTCCAGAAGAAGAGAAAGTTCGGTGCACAGCATACACGGGGAATTTACGGCTTTCGAAACAACTCGCGGGAAACCAGTGGTCGCCCGCCCAGATGCACGGCCAGCGCCTGGCGCATCAGGCGTTTGGCTGCGGATAAAGCACCCGGCGCACTCCAGTCGGCCTCGGCCATGGCCAGCAGTTCAGCGCCATTGAACAACCCCGGTTGCAGCAGGTAGACCCGTTCCAGCCCGGCATCCACTTGCAGCCGATAGAGGCCGTCCGAAGCGATGGGCTCGCCATGGATGTCCGTGCTCAACGAGAAACCGTAACCGAGATCATCAAGCAAGCGCCATTCGAACGAACGCAGCAACGGCTCCAGCGGACGGCCTTCGGCCAGGGCCAGCAAGGTCGCGGCATAGTGATCGAAAACGCCGGGATGCGGGTCTTCGGCGGGCAGCAGACGAATCAGCAATTCATTGAGATAAAGGCCGCTGAACAGCGCTTCACCATTGAGCCAGGTGGAAACACCGGCACTCTCCATGCGCCCGACATTCTTCAGCTCGCCCCTGCCCCGGAACTCGACTTCCAGCGGCACGAACGGCCGCGCCAATGTCCCGGCCTTGCCCCGCGCACTGCGCAACACCGCCCGCAACCGACCTTGCGGCGTGAGGAAGTCGACCAACGCGCTGCTTTCGCGGTAGGCGCGGGAGTGCAAGACGTAGGCGGGTTGGGCGGGAGGCGGGCTGCTTGACATCAGTTTTCGAAACTCTGGAGATCCACTGTGGCGAGGGAGCTTGCTGCCGCTGGGTTGCGAAGCGGCCCCAAAACCGTGCACCTCAGTGTTTCAGGGAAAACACAATGGCAGGGATTACGACTGCTTCGCAGCCGAGCGGGAGCGAGGCCCCTCGCCACAGAGGCCCCGCTCCCACAGTCGATCCGTGTTGATTTACAAGTCGCCGTAACCCAGCGAACGCAAAGCGCGCTCGTCATCGGACCAACCACCCTTCACCTTGACCCACAGGTTGAGCATGATCTTGGAGTCGAACAACAGCTCCATGTCCTTGCGCGCCTCGGTGCCGATACGCTTGATGCGCTCGCCCTTGTCGCCAATGATGATTTTCTTCTGGCCGTCACGTTCGACGAGGATCAAGGCATGGATGTGCAGAGTCTTGCCCTGCTGCTTGAACTCTTCGATTTCGACGGTGATCTGGTACGGCAGCTCGGCGCCCATCTGGCGCATGATTTTCTCGCGTACCAGTTCGGCGGCGAGGAAGCGGCTGCTGCGGTCGGTGATCTGATCTTCCGGGAAGAAGTGATCGTTTTCCGGCAGGTGATCGGCGATCACGCGCTCCAGGGCATCAAGGTTATGACCGTGCTGGGCGGAAATCGGAATGATCTGTGCGTTCGGCAGCTGTTCCTGCAACCAGGACAGGTGCGGCATCAGCTCGGCCTTGTCTTCGATTCGGTCGGTCTTGTTCAGCGCCACGATCAGCGGGCCGGTGACGTACTGCACGCGCTCGAGGACCATCTGGTCTTCGTCGGTCCACTTGGTGCGGTCGACCACGAAGATCACCACGTCGACATCTTTCAACGCCGCCGAAGCGGTCTTGTTCATGTAGCGGTTCAGAGCCTTCTCGCCACCCTTGTGCATGCCCGGGGTGTCGACGTAGATCGCTTGCACATCACCTTCGGTCTTGATGCCGAGCATGTTGTGGCGGGTGGTTTGCGGCTTGCGCGAAGTGATCGCCAGCTTCTGACCCAGGATGTGGTTCAGCAGCGTGGACTTGCCCACGTTGGGACGGCCGACGATGGCAACATAGCCACAGCGAGTTGCGTTTGTATCAGTCATTGCCATTCTCCACACCCAGGGCAATCAGTGCTGCGGCGGCCGCTACCTGTTCGGCAATACGACGACTCACACCCTGACCTCGGCTTTTTTCATTCAGTAAGATGATTTCGCATTCGACGAAGAACGTCCGGCAATGCGGTTCACCCTGGATATCCACCACTTCGTAACGCGGCAGTTCGCAACCACGGGACTGCAGGAACTCCTGCAGGCGGGTTTTCGGGTCTTTGTTGGTGTCGACCAGCGTCAGGCCTTCGAACTCTCCAGCCAGCCAGGCCAGCACGCGCTCACGCGCCACTTCCATGCCGGCATCCAGATAGATCGCACCGATCAGTGCTTCCAGGGCATCGGCCAGAATCGATTCGCGACGGAATCCGCCGCTCTTCAGCTCGCCGGAACCCAGGCGCAGGTACTCGCCCAGATCGAAACCACGGGCCAGTACGGCCAGGGTCTCACCTTTCACCAAACGCGCGCGCAAACGCGACAATTGGCCTTCGCGGGCCAGCGGGAAGCGATCGAACAGCGCTTCGCCTGCAACGAAATTGAGGATGGCATCACCGAGGAATTCCAGGCGCTCATTGTTGCGCCCGGCAAAGCTGCGATGAGTCAGGGCCAGGACCATCAGTTCCTGATCCTTGAAGGTGTAGCCGAGCTGACGCTCGAGACGGCTTAAGGAGACGCTCACGGTTTACCCACGCTGAGTTCGTGGTTGGATTCCACCGCCATCGCCGGGATTTGGCGCAGGCCTGGGACAATTAACGCTGTGTTCAAAAATAACGTCCTGAATATCATTGGCTTCATGCATCTGGCGCCGATTGTGCCGGTTCCAGAAATGCATTCGGCGCTGTGTTCAACAGCGCCGTGTTTGATTACTTGATCAGGCCAACCCGCGAGAAATTCGGCAGGTGACTGAGTTTGGGTTCCGGCCAGCTCATCCAGACTGCAAAGGCCTTGCCGACAATGTTCTTGTCGGGAACCATGCCCAGCAGATCCTTGGGAATGCTCGGATCATCCCAGTAGCGACTGTCGTTCGAGTTGTCGCGGTTGTCGCCCATCATGAAGTAGTGCCCGGCAGGCACCGTCCAGGAACGATCCGGTGCGGCGCGGTAGCGGCTCATTTCCTTGCGGATCAGGTGCTCGGCGATGCCGAGTTTTTCCTTGTAGAGCTCGGCACTGCCCAGCGTGCCCGGCTCGGAGCCGACCAGTTGCTCGGCAATCGACTGGCCGTTGACGAACAAGCGCTTGTCGGCGGTGTAACGCACTACATCCCCCGGCAGGCCCACTACACGCTTGATGTAGTTGACGTTCGGATCGCTCGGGTAGCGGAACACCATCACATCGCCGCGCTGCGGCTCGCCGACTTCGATGATTTTCTTGTCGATCACCGGCAGGCGGATCCCATAGGAAAACTTGCTCACCAGAATGAAGTCGCCAACGTCCAGGGTCGGCTTCATCGAACCGGAAGGAATCTGGAACGGTTCCACCAGGAACGAACGCAGCACCAGCACGATGAACAACACCGGGAAGAACGACTTGCCGTATTCAACCAGCAGCGGTTCTTTGTTCAGCTTTTCGACAACCACCCTGTCCGGCTGGCTGACGCTGCCCTGATAGGAGGCAATGGCGGCACGCCGACGCGGCGCCAGGATCAACAGATCAAGCAACGCCAACAGGCCGCAGACGAACACGGCGATGACCAGCAACAGCGGGAAATTTAGTGACATAGGACCTAACTATCCAACCTGAGCACGGCAAGGAAGGCTTCTTGTGGAATTTCCACGTTACCGACCTGCTTCATGCGTTTTTTACCGGCCTTTTGCTTTTCCAGCAGCTTTTTCTTACGGCTGACGTCACCACCGTAGCATTTGGCCAATACGTTCTTTCTGAGCGCCTTGACGGTTGTCCGCGCCACAATCTGCCCGCCAATGGCGGCCTGGATTGCCACGTCGAACATCTGCCGCGGAATCAGTTCTTTCATCTTCTCGGTCAACTGGCGACCTTTGTAGTGCGCATTGTCACGGTGCACGATCAACGCCAGGGCATCGACCTTGTCGCCGTTGATCAGCACGTCCAGTTTCACCAGACTAGCCGATTGGTAACGATCGAAATGATAATCCAGCGAAGCATAGCCGCGGCTGGTGGATTTCAGGCGATCGAAGAAGTCCAGCACCACTTCGTTCATCGGCAGGTCGTAGGTCACTTGAACCTGGGTGCCGAGGAACAGCATGTCGACCTGCACGCCGCGTTTTTCGATGCACAGGGTAATGACGTTACCCAGGTGCTCTTGCGGCACAAGAATGTTGGCACGCACGATCGGCTCGCGCATGTCTTCGATCGAAGACAAGTCCGGCAGTTTCGACGGGTTATCGACGTAGATCGTCTCACCGGTCTTGAGCAGCAGCTCGAAGATTACTGTCGGTGCGGTGGTGATCAGGTCCAGGTCGTACTCGCGCTCCAGGCGCTCCTGGATGATCTCCATGTGCAGCATGCCGAGGAAGCCACAACGGAAGCCGAAGCCCAGGGCGTCGGAGCTTTCCGGGGTGTATTGCAGCGACGAGTCGTTCAGGGTGAGCTTTTGCAGCGCTTCGCGGAAATCTTCGAAGTCGTCGGAGCTGACCGGGAACAGACCGGCGTAGACCTGCGGCTGGATGCGCTTGAAACCTGGCAGTACGTCGACGTCCGGCGTCGAGCTCAAGGTCAGGGTATCGCCCACTGGCGCGCCGTGAATGTCCTTGATGCCGGCGATGATGAAGCCTACTTCGCCGGCCTTCAGGTCAACGGTAGCGGTGTGTTTCGGGTTGAATACGCCGACGCTGTCCACCAGGTGGATCTTGCCGGTGGACTTGACCAGAATCTTGTCGCCCTTCTTCACCCGGCCGTGACGCACACGCACCAGGGAGACAACGCCCAGGTAGTTGTCGAACCAGGAATCGATGATCAACGCTTGCAGCGGATCTTCGATGTTGCCGGTCGGCGCAGGAATGGTGGTGACCAGACGCTCAAGCACTTCATCGACGCCCAGACCGGTCTTGGCAGAGCAAGTGACCGCGTCGGTGGCATCAATGCCGATGATTTTTTCGATTTCTTCTTTGACACGGTCCGGATCGGCCTGTGGCAGGTCGATCTTGTTCAGCACCGGCATCACTTCCAGGCCCTGTTCGATGGCCGTGTAGCAGTTGGCAACCGACTGCGCTTCAACGCCTTGACCGGCATCGACCACCAGCAGTGCGCCTTCACAAGCGGCCAGCGAGCGGCTGACTTCGTAGGTGAAGTCAACGTGGCCCGGGGTATCAATGAAGTTCAGCTGATAGGTGATGCCATCGCGGGCTTTGTAATACAGAGTAACGCTGTGGGCCTTGATGGTGATCCCGCGCTCACGCTCAAGATCCATGGAATCCAGTACCTGGGCTTCCATTTCACGCTCGGCCAGGCCGCCGCACATCTGGATGAAGCGATCGGCCAGCGTCGACTTGCCATGGTCAATGTGGGCGATGATGGAGAAATTGCGGATATGACTCAAATCACTCACGGATCAACACTCAAAAAGGCTGCAGGCATAGCCCGCCGAAAAATAGCCGGGAATTGTACCTGATCCCCGGTGCAAGCGTCACGTTTGCAGGCCGGACGGCCTGTACAAAAACGCCCCGGTCTTGCGACAGGGGCGTTTTTTATCATCAGCGAGATCAGCAAGAGGCTGCCATCAACCGGCGCGACGCAACAGCCAGAGCCCGGCCAGGGCACAGACACTGGCCGGCACCAGCACCGCAAACAGCGGCGAGAAACCGAACACCAGGCTCGAAGGCCCCAGCAAATCCTGGGCGATGCGGAAGGTGAACCCCACCAGTACACCGGTGAACACTCGCTGACCGAGGGTCACCGAGCGCAATGGGCCGAAGATGAAAGAGATGGCCATCAATACCAGGGCGGCGGTGACCAGCGGCTGCAACACCTTGACCCAAAATGCCAGCCAGTAGCGACCATTGTTCAGGCCCTGGTCCGCCAGATAGTGGATGTAACCCCACAGGCCGGTGATCGACAGCGAGTCGGGCGCCATGACCACGGTGCTCAGCAGCTGCGGGCTCAACGCCACATCCCAGCGCTCGACCGGCGTACTGACCACTTCCGTGCTCTTTTCGTGGAACAGCGTGGTGGTGACGTCGCTCAGCTGCCAGTGATCCTTGTCGAACTCCGCACGCTTGGCGAAGCTGGAAGACAGCATGTGGCGCTGATCATCGAAGCGATAGCGGGTCACGCCATACAGCAAGCCGTTGGGCTGCACGGAGTTGACGTGAATGAACTCGTCACCCTGACGGTGCCACAGCCCATGCTTGGCACTCTGCGCATCGCCACTGCCCTGAGCCAGCGAACGGTTGGCCTGAGCGGTGCTTTCGGTTGCCGGCGCGACGTACTCGCCAATCAGCAGCCCTACCAGCATCAGCACCAGCATCGGCTTCATGACCGCCCAAACGATCCGCCCGATCGATACGCCAGCCGCGCGCATGATGGTCAGTTCACTGTTGCTGGCCAGGCTGCCGAGACCGATCAGGCAGCCGATCAGTGCCGCCATCGGCAACATGTCATACAGACGCCGCGGCGCCGTCAGCAACACATAGCTGAGCACGTCGACCAGGGTGTAGGTATCGCTGACGTCGCTCATCTCGTCAATGAACGCAAACAGGGTTGCCAGGCCAAGAATGATCCCCAATACCGCAAGGATCGCCATGAATACGCTGCTACCGATGTAGCGATCGAGCTTAACCACGGGCCACCTCCAGCGCGCTGCGGCGACTCGCCATCTTCAAGCGCAGAGGCTCCCAATAAAGCAGGCCCAGGCCGATGGCCAGGAATATCCCGTGCACCCACCACAAGCCCAGCGCAGGTGGAATCTTGCCCTTTTCGAGCGCGCCGCGAGCGGCAATCAGGATGGTCAGGTAAGCCATATACAGAAGAATCGCCGGCAACAACTTGAGGAAACGACCCTGGCGCGGATTGACCCGCGACAACGGCACCGCCATCAAGGTCACGATAAACACCAGCAATGGCAGGGACAGACGCCATTGCAGTTCGGTACGGGAGCGAATGTCGTCACTGCCGAGCAACGAGGTGGTGGTCATCGCGTCGCGGTCGGTCACTTCGTCACTGACATCCGGCTTGGGCAGCAACACACCGTACTCGTCGTACTTGATCGCCCGGTAATCGGCCTGCCCGGGGTTACCGTCGTAGCGATAGCCATTGTCGAGAATCAGGTAACGGTTCCCGTCGGGGCGAATTTCCTGGCGGCCCTTCTCAGCCACCAGCACGGAGATCCCGCGATCCTTCTTGTCGGAACTGATGTTTTTCTGCGAAATGAAGACGCCGCCCAAGTTGATGCGGTCATCCGACAACTGTTCGGTGTAGGTCACCCGGGTGCCGTCACGCAGCGCCTGGAAACGGCCCGGCTCCAGGGTATCGAACTCGGTCAGGGCGTCCTGCTTGTTGAGCAACAGTTGAAACTGATTGGCACCCTGTGGCGCCAGGCTCAGGCTCAACCATGCCACGACCAGCGCCACCAGCGTGGCTGGAAACAGGGTCATGCGGAACAGGCGCTGCTGACTCATGCCGGTGGCCGAAAGCACGGTCATCTCACTCTCGAGGTACAGGCGACCGTATGAGAGCAGAATCCCGAGGAACAGACCCAATGGCAGGATCAGTTGGAGGAAGCCCGGCAGGCGAAAGCCCATGATCAGGAACAGCGACCCCGGATCCAGTTGACCCGAAGCGGCTTGGGCGAGGTATTTGATGAAGCGTCCACTCATGATGATGACCAGCAGCACGGCGCTGACGGCGCTCAAGGTCAACAGGACTTCGCGGGATAGATAACGGAAGACGATCAAACCAGACACTCCAGGGTTGTCAGGCTAAGGCGGCCAAACAAGCAAACATATCAGACAGCTCTAATGCAGAGCCGCCGAAAAAAAGATGGCGCATTATCCTGTGATTGATCGCGCCTGTCACTTCGCACCGCGCGAGCAGGCTGTCAAAGCGCTGAAGATCGTACAACCGAGGGTTGTCAGGCGCCGGTAGCGAGGTTCAAACTGCGGCCTTCGTCGCCGGTCACGACCGGCGCCTTTCTATTTATAGGCGAGCGACATACACACTTGTCGAGCGCTTGCGTGTTGACTATCAAATTCAGGGACCCGGACATGGAACTGGTTGTAAAAAGCGTTAACCCGGAAACGTTGAAGACCGCCACCCTGGTGGTTGCCGTCAGCGAAGGCCGCAAGCTCGGCGCCGTCGCCAAACAACTCGACGAACTCAGCGGTGGCGCCATCAGCGCCGTTCTGAAGCGCGGCGACCTGGCCGGCAAAGTTGGCCAAAGCCTGTTGCTGCACAGCCTGCCGAACCTCAAAGCCGAACGCGTGCTGCTGGTGGGCGTGGGCAAGGATGAAGAGCTGGGCGACCGTCCGTTCCGCAAAACCATCGCCGGCATCCTCAACACCCTCAAAAGCCTGGGCGGCAGCGACGCCGTGCTGGCCCTGGACGAAGTTGTGGTCAAGGGCCGCGACAGCTACGGCAAGACCCGTCTGCTGGCCGAAACCCTGGTGGACGGCGAATATCAGTTCGATCAGTTCAAGAGCCAGAAAGCCGAACCGCGTGCCCTGAAGAGAATCACCCTGCTGACCATCAAGGCCGCCCTGGCTGAAGTCCAGCGCGCCGTGACCCACGCCACCGCAATCGCCAACGGCATGGCCTTCACCCGTAACCTGGGCAACCTGCCACCGAACATCTGCCACCCGACCTTCCTCGGCGAGCAGGCGAAAAACCTCGGCAAGGAATTCAAGGATCTGAAAGTCGAAGTCCTCGACGAGAAGAAGATCAAGGCCCTGGGCATGGGTTCGTTCTACGCCGTAGGCCAGGGCAGCGCCCAGCCGCCACGCCTGATCGTCATGCAATACAACGGCGGCAAGAAATCCGAGAAGCCATATGCGCTGGTCGGTAAAGGCATCACCTTCGACACCGGCGGCATCAGCCTCAAGCCAGGTGCCGGCATGGATGAAATGAAGTACGACATGGGCGGCGCCGCCAGCGTGTTCGGCACCCTGCGTGCCGTGCTCGAACTGAAGCTGCCGATCAACCTGGTGTGCATCCTGGCGTGCGCCGAGAACATGCCGAGCGGCAACGCGTCGCGTCCGGGCGACATCGTCACCACCATGAGCGGCCAGACCGTGGAAATCCTCAACACCGACGCCGAAGGCCGTCTGGTGCTGTGCGATGCCCTGACCTACTCCGAGCGTTTCAAGCCGCAAGCGGTGATCGACATCGCCACCCTGACCGGCGCCTGCGTGGTTGCCCTGGGCTCCCATACCTCGGGCCTGCTGGGCAACAACGACGAATTGATCGGCCAACTGCTGAGCGCCGGCCAGGCTGCCGACGACCGCGCCTGGCAACTGCCGCTGTTCGATGAATACCAGGAACAACTGGACAGCCCGTTTGCCGACATCGCCAACATTGGCGGCCCGAAAGCCGGCACCATCACCGCGGCCTGCTTCCTGTCGCGCTTCACCAAGAACCTCAACTGGGCACACCTGGACATCGCCGGCACAGCCTGGACCAGCGGCGGCAAGGACAAGGGCGCCACTGGCCGCCCGGTTCCACTGCTGACCCAATACCTGCTGGATCGCGCCAAAGCCTGAAACCAATGAACCTGGGCGGCGTCGCTTCGGCTGACGCCGCCCAGGCTCAGGAACCGCAATGACCAAAGTCGACTTTTACATCCTGCCCAGTGCCGATCCTTCGGCACGCCTGGACTTCGCCTGCAAGCTCACCGAAAAAGCCTGGCGCATGGGCCACCGCGTCTACCTGCATTGCAGCGACGCCGCCCAGCGTGATGATCTCGATGCACGCCTGTGGGCTTTCAAGGGCGAAAGCTTTGTGCCCCACGGCCCTGCTGAAAGTGAATCGGACGGTTTGATTGTCCTGGGTCTGGGTGACGACTGCGGTCAGCATCAGGACCTGCTGGTCAACCTCGACCTGAAAGTCCCGGCCTTTGCCCAGCGCTTCGCCCGCGTGGCGGAAGTGGTGGTTGAAGATCCGACGATCAAAGCGGCCGCGCGGGAGAGTTTCCGTTTCTACCGCGAACAGGGCTATCCTCTGCAAGATCACCGTTTACAGCGACTCTGAGCATTCCGATGGACACTCCAAAACCGCTGCAAAAGTCCGCGCATCTGCTGGACGACCTTGAGTCGATCCGCCAATTGCTCGGCGATGACAACCTGCAACCACCGCTGTTGACCGACACGGTCGAGGACGGTGACCAGGAACAGATCCCAATGTTGTTCGACACCGTCAGCGAACCTGCGCCGACCATCGCACCGACACCTCCCCCCAGGCCCGCCGCTCAACCAGCGCCAAGTGCCGAGAAGAACGGCGACGCGCTGCTGTACCTCGACAGCGAACTGCGCGCCGCCGCGCAACTGATCATGCAAGACGTGATCGACGACTTCGCACCGCACATCGAAACCGAAATCAAACGACGCCTTAACGCGCGGCTTGAGCGGTTGCTAAGCCAGTACAACGATTGATACTGAGCTGACACATGTTGCTTTCCTGTAGGAGCAAGGCTTGCCCGCGATGGCGTCCGTGAGATCGCTATCGCGGGCAAGCCATGCTCCTACAAGAGCGCTGCGCATCAGGTGCTGAGGTAACGCCCGATCAAGGCAATCCCGCTGGCCAGCACCAACCAGGTCACCAACCGCACGAACGCCTCGCGGGACAAGCGCTTGGTCAGCCGTCGGCCAATCCACAACCCCAGCGCCATTGCCGGTAGCAGGCACAGCGCCAACACCAGCAATGGCAGTTCGGCATACACGCCTGCGACCGCAAACAGACTCAAGCGCACCACGGTGCTGCAACTGATCAGCGCGCTTTGCGTCGCCCTCGCCTCATCCTTGGGCAGCCGACTGTTCAGGTAGATCGCATACAAGAAACCGCCACTGCCAAACAACGCGCCGAACATCCCGCCCACTGTCCCCATGGGCACCGCCCACGCGGCGGACAATTGTGCCGGTCGGACTTTTATCCACAGGCTGTAGACCGCGTAGGCGCTGATGAACACCCCCATCAGCAGCAGCAACAGATCGGATTTCAGGTTCAGCAGAAAAATCACCCCGAGGGTGCAGCCCAGCGCCATGCACGGCAGCAATCGCAGCAACTCCGGTTTCGCCACATCCCGTCGCGAGGGCAACAGGTTGCCGAACGCCGCGACAAAATCCAGCAACACCAACAGCGGCACGATTTTCGACAATGGCATGAACAGAATCAGAATCGGCCCGGCGACCAGCGCGGTACCGAAGCCGGCGATGCCGAATACGATGTAGGCCAGGGCGATGCCCGCGCCGATGATCAACCAGTCCATGGCGCCGAATGGCCATTGGGTCAACAACTCAACCACGCTCATTCCCCTTGTCATCCTTGATTACCGCTGACGACTTTAACCCTGTGCGAGCCAACTCGCTGCCACAAAAAAACCTTCCACAACGGATTTATGCCGGATCATGGAGATTGCCCACCAAATGCCTTTAAACTGCGCCCCATGATTAAAGATCCCTTTGCAAGACTCGGCCTGGACCGTGAAGTCCTGACCGTCAGCCAGCTCAACGGCCGCGCGCGGGTGTTGCTCGAAGATGTGTTCAGCAACATCTGGGTCGAAGGCGAAATCTCCAACCTCGCCCGTCCTGCCTCCGGCCACGTCTACTTCACCCTCAAGGACAGCGGCGCCCAAGTGCGTTGCGCGCTGTTCCGGCAGAACGCCGCGCGAGTGCGCCAAGCGTTGAAGGACGGCCTGGCGGTCAAGGTGCGCGGCAAAGTTTCGTTGTTCGAAGGACGCGGCGATTACCAGCTGATACTCGACACCGTGGAGCCAGCGGGTGACGGCGCGCTGCGCCTGGCCTTCGATGCCTTGAAGGAAAAACTCAGCGCCGAAGGCTTGTTCAGTGCCGAACGTAAAGTGCCATTGCCGGCGCATCCGCAACGCATTGGCATTATCAGCTCGCCGACCGGAGCGGTGATCCGCGACATCATCAGCGTATTCCGCCGCCGTGCGCCGCAAGTGCAACTGACGCTGATTCCCACCGCCGTACAGGGCCGCGAAGCGACGGCACAGATTGTCCGCGCCCTGAAGCTGGCGGATGCCCGTGGCTTCGACGCGTTGATCCTGGCCCGGGGCGGTGGCTCGCTGGAAGACCTCTGGTGCTTTAACGAAGAAGCCGTGGCCCGCGCCGTGGATGCCTGCGTGACGCCCATTGTCAGCGCCGTTGGCCATGAAACCGACGTCTCGATCAGCGACTTCGTGGCCGACGTTCGAGCGCCGACGCCATCCGCCGCCGCCGAACTGCTGGCACCGGACTCCAGCGACCTGGTGCGCCGGGTCGAAAGCCTGCATCGCCGACTGGTGATGCGCATGCGCGACCGGCTGATGCGTGATCGATTGCGCCTGGAAGGCATCTCTCGCCGTCTGCGCCATCCGGGAGAACGCCTGCGGCAGCAAGCGCAACGCCTGGATGATCTGGACATGCGCATGCGTCGCGCGTTTGAACGCAGCCTCAACACCCGACGCGAGCGACTGATCCGCCTGGAAACCCGCCTCGCCGGGCAACATCCCGGCCGGCAACTGGCGATGCTGCGCCAACGCCTCGACAGCCTTGCCGAACGCCTGCCCCGCGCCATCCGCGAGGGTCTGAAAAGCCGCCGCTTGCAGTTACAAAGCCAGATGCAGACGTTGCACGTGGTCAGCCCTCTGGCGACCCTCGGCCGCGGCTACAGCATTTTGCTCGACGAACGCGGCAACGCGATCCGCAGCGCCAAGCAAACCCATACGGGTCAGCGCCTCAAGGCCAAGCTCGGTGAAGGTGAACTGCAAGTGCGGGTCGAAGACAATCACCTGACACCCGTCACCCTTTCTCTACTGGACTGATCCATGCCGCGTTTTTTTGCTTCGCTGCTGCTGTTGTGCCTGACCTTCAATGCCCATGCCGACAGCTACATCACGCGCCTGTTGAACAAACCGGTGCCAGGCGGCGTGGCCGTCGTCGACCTGGGAGTTGCGGCACAAGCACCGAAAGCCAGCTATCAGGGCAAACCGGTGTTGGTGGTCAAGGAGCAGAACAACTGGCTGGCCATCGTTGGCGTGCCGTTGACGGTCAAGCCGGGTGCCCAATCCATCAGCAGCGGCGGTCGCGACCTGAAATTCACTGTCGGCAACAAGAAATACCCGGAACAGCGCATCACCTTGAAAAACACCCAGCAGGTCAATCCGGACCCGGAGAATCTCAAGCGCATCGAGCGTGAACTCGCCGAGCAGATTGCCGCCTATCGCACCTTCAGCCCGAACACCCCAAGCAACCTGCTGCTGGATAAACCGGTCAACGGCCCGCTGTCGAGCAAGTTCGGCGTGCGCCGCTTCTTCAACGGTGAAGAACGCAATCCCCATTCCGGCCTGGATTTCGCGGTGGGCGCAGGCACACCGATCAAGACCCCGGCGGCGGGCAAGGTGATTTTGCTCGGCAATTACTTCTTCAACGGCAACACCGTGTTCGTCGATCACGGTCAGGGCTTCATCAGCATGTTCTGTCACATGTCGAAGATCGACGTGAAGGTCGGCCAGCAACTGGCTCGCGGCGCAGTGGTCGGCAAAGTCGGAGCGACTGGCCGCGCGACCGGGCCGCACATGCACTGGAATATCAGCCTGAATGATGCGCGGGTGGATCCAGCGATTTTCATTGGGGCATTTCAGCCTTAGTAATTTGTGCCGGATACGCCTCAATCCCTGTAGGAGCCAGCCTGCTGGCGAAAAACGCTTAGGCACCGCGACCATTCAGGCATGGCTCGTTATCGATGACGTCCATCGCGAGCAGGGCTCGCTCCTACAGGAGCTTTCAGCACCACAGGCGATTGCGCATCGACCAAACCTTGCGCAAACAAGCAAAAGAACAACGCGAATCAACGCAATATAATCTCGATAAAGATGCGCTAGCGAGGATTCCTCTCAATTTTTTTCGACCGCTTGCCATCCTTCACCCCCAAGGTTAGGGTTGAAGGCATGAAAACCTCTCACACCCTCATTCAGCTCCGCCAGCACCGCAGTTTGTGCCTCGTCAGCGCGCGACTGCCGGGCTGAATTGCGGCGCCTCGTCCCAAGCGTTACCCCAAGAACTTTTGATCCACCGGCAGGCCGCCTTTTTTCGGCCCACACAATAAGGATTTCCCGATGAGCATGCTCAAAGACCCGTCTTCGAAATACCGCGCGTTCCCGACCATCGACATTCCGGACCGCACCTGGCCGTCGAAGACCATCACCAGCGCGCCGATCTGGTGCAGCTCCGACCTGCGTGACGGTAACCAGTCGCTGATCGAACCGATGGACGCCGTCAAGAAGCTGCGCTTCTGGAAAACCCTGGTGCAGGTCGGTGTGAAAGAAATCGAAGCGTCGTTCCCGGCCGCCTCGCAAACCGACTTCGACTTCGTCCGCACCCTGATCGAAGGCAACCACATCCCGGACGACACCACCATCCAGGTGTTGACCCAGGGCCGTGAAGACCTGATCGAGCGCACGTTCGAATCCCTGCGTGGCGCGAAGAAAGCCATCGTTCACCTGTACAACGCAACCTCCCCTTCCTTCCGCCGCATCGTCTTCAATCAGGACAAGGACGGGATCAAGGAAATCGCCGTCAGCGCGGCCAAGCTGTTCGTCAAATACGCCGCCCAGCAGCCTGAAACCGAGTGGACATTCGAATACTCCCCGGAAACCTTCAGCGCTACCGAGCTGGAGTTCGCCAAGGAAGTCTGTGATGCGGTGATCGAGGTCTGGAACCCGACGCCTGAGCACAAGATGATCCTCAACCTGCCGGCCACCGTCGAATGCGCGACCCCGAACATCTATGCCGACCAGATCGAATGGTTCGGCCGTCACATCAACCGTCGTGACAGCGTGATCATCAGCCTGCACACCCACAACGACCGTGGTACTGGCGTAGCCGCCACCGAACTGGGCCTGATGGCTGGCGCCGACCGTGTCGAAGGGTGCCTGTTCGGCAACGGCGAGCGCACCGGTAACGTCGATCTCGTGACCGTGGCCCTGAACATGTACACCCAGGGTCTCGACCCTCAACTGGATTTCTCCGACATCGATGGCGTGCGCAAAGTCGTCGAAGAGTGCAACCAGATCCAGGTGCACCCGCGCCATCCGTACGTTGGCGACCTTGTGCACACCGCGTTCTCCGGTTCGCACCAGGATGCAATCCGCAAGGGCTTCGCCCAGCAGAAATCCGATGCATTGTGGGAAGTGCCATACCTGCCGATCGACCCGGCCGATATCGGTCGCAGCTACGAGGCGGTGATTCGCGTCAACAGCCAGTCGGGCAAGGGCGGCATCGCCTACTTGCTGGAGCAGGAATACGGCATCAGCCTGCCGCGTCGCATGCAAATCGAGTTCAGCCAGGTGGTGCAGCGTGAAACCGACCGTCTGGGCCTGGAAATGACTGCCCAGCAGATCCACGCCCTGCTGCACAGCGAGTACCTGCAAGCCAACACCCCGTACGCGCTGGTCAGCCATCGCCTGCAGGAGGAAAACGGCAACAGCGCCGTCGAAGTGGAAGTGGCCAGCAAAGGTCAGGGCGAAACCAACCTGCACTGGCGCGGCAAGGGCAATGGCGCGCTGGAAGCGTTGGTGGCCGGTCTGCCGATTCCTGTGGAAATCATGGACTACAACGAACACGCCATCGGCGCAGGCACCAATGCCAAGGCGGCGGCCTACATCGAACTGCGTGTGAACGGTGAACGTGCAGTGCACGGCGTGGGTATCGATGAGAACATCACCACCGCCAGCTTCAAGGCACTGTTCAGCGCGCTGAACCGTTCGCTGAGCCAGCCGGAAGCGAAAGCGGCGTAAACCTTCGCTGCAATGCAAAAGGCCCCGGGGTGTGAACCTTCGGGGCCTTTTTTTGTCTGCTTGTTTGTTGATCGTTCCCCCGCTCTGCGTGGGAATGCCTCAAGGGACGCTTCGCGCTCCAGCTGCGGAGATGGGACGCAGAGCGTCCCGGACTGCGTTCCCACGCGGAGCGTGGGTACGATCGAAAGGTACCGGGGGTTGTTGATC
>NZ_RCOE01000222.1:0-19456 GCF_004321495.1 Pseudomonas sp. Sample_10 | reverse complement strand
CTGCGTTCCCACGCGGAGCGTGGGTACGATCGAAAGGTACCGGGGGTTGTTGATCGTTCCCACGCTCTGCGTGGGAATGCCTCAAGGAACGCTTCGCGCTCCAGCTGCGGAGATGGGACGCAGAGCGTCCCGGGCTGCGTTCCCACGCGGAGCGTGGGTACGATCGAAAGGTACCGGGGGTTGTTGATCGTTCCCACGCTCTGCGTGGGAATGCTTCAAGGGACGCTCCGCGTTCCGGCTGCAGAAATGGGACGCAGAGCGTCCAAGGCTGCATTCCCACGTGGAGCGTGGGAACGATCTGTCAATATCAGGTGAACTCGAAAGTGTCCGCATCCAGATTCGCCGGAAACCGCTGCCGATACGCCGCCAGTCCCGCCGCATCCAGCACTACCGTGAACACCCCATCCGCCTCCCCCGCACTGAGCAACGTCTCGCCCTGGAAATCCAGCACCTGACTGTCGCCGGTATACGCGAAACCCTTGCCATCGATGCCGATGCGATTAACCGCCGCCACATAGCACAGGTTCTCGATCGCCCGTGCCGGCAACAACCGATTCCAGTGCTGACGACGTGCCCCCGGCCAGTTGGCGGTGTAGAGCAGCAGGTCAGTATCCTGAGCATCGCGGCTCCACACCGGGAAGCGCAGGTCATAGCAAATCAGCGGCCGCACGCGCCAGCCCTTGAGCTCGAACTGCACCTGACGCTCACCCGGCGTGTAGTGGTTGTGCTCACCGGCCATGCGGAACAGGTGGCGCTTGTCGTAATGCAACACTTCACCGTCCGGCCGCGCCCACAACAGACGATTGCGGTGGCTGCCATCGGCCGCCTGCACGATCACGCTGCCGGTGATAACCGCCTCTAGCTTCGCCGCCTGAGTTCGTAGCCACTTGCTGGTCGGGCCATTTTCCGGCTCGGCCAAGGTTTGCGATTCCATGGAGAAACCGGTAGTGAACATTTCCGGCAGGATGATCAAGTCAGCTCCGCGGGCCTGCTCCAGCAATCGCTCGAAATGCTCCAGGTTGGCCTGGCGATCATGCCAAGCCAACGTCGTCTGGATCAGCGCGACGGTCAGATTCGGCAGAGCACTCAGATCACGCATAGTTTTTCCGCTGCTTCAAGCAGGGTCTCCTCGCGTTTGGCAAAACATAGCCGCACCAGGCGTTGGCCGACGGGGGGCGTTTGGTAGAACACCGAGATCGGAATACTCGCCACGCCATGCTCTCGGGTCATCCACAACGCCATCTCGACATCATTGAGATCCGGACGAATCTGCGAGTAATCAACCAACTGGAAATAGGTGCCGGCTACCCGGGTGAAACTGAAGCGCGACGGCGAAAGCAGATCGCAGAACAGGTCGCGCTTGGCCTGATAGAACGCCGGAAGCTCTTCGACGTGTTGCGGCTGCTCGGCCATGAAATCAGCCAATGCGTACTGCAGCGGCGTCACACCGCAGAAACTCACGTATTGGTGAACCTTGCGAAGCTCCGCCGTCAGCGCCGGTGGCGCGACTACATAGCCGGTTTTCCAGCCGGTAACGTGGTAGGTCTTGCCGAACGAGCTGACCACAAACGCACGTTGATACAGCTCTTCATGATTGAGCACACTGACGTGGGGTACGCCGTCAAACACCAAGTGTTCATAGACTTCGTCGCTGACCAGATAGATATCGCGATCACGGATCAAATTCGCCAGCTGATCCAGCTCGGCACGGTTGATCAACGCGCCGCTCGGGTTGTGCGGGCTGTTCAGCACAATCATCCGCGTGCGCGGCGTAATGGCTTCAGCCAGTTTCTGGAAATCGATAGAGAAGTCATTCAGCCCGAGCTGCACATGCACGCAACGACCACCGGCCAGCTCCACCGACGGCTCGTAACTGTCGTAGCACGGATCGAAAACGATCACTTCGTCGCCGCTGTGGATAACGGCCTGAATCGCGCAGAAGATCGCTTGGGTAGCACCAGGAGTGATGGTCACTTCGTTGTCGGCATCGACATGCACGCCATAACTGCGAGCAATCTTCGCCGCCACTTGCTGACGCAGTGCCGGCAGCCCGGTCATCGGTGAATACTGGTTATGCCCATTGGCAACGTGACGCCCGACTGCATCGCACAGGGCCTGCGGGGCAGCGAAATCAGGGAAACCCTGGGACAGATTGATGGCCCCGGTTTGCGCCGCGAGCTGAGACATCTGAGTGAAGATAGTGATGCCGACATTCGGCAGCTTGCTGGTGATCATCGGTGATTCCCTGCTCTACACCCGGCTCTACGACGGCGCGGGAGAGCCCGAGGATAGCCCAAACGGCAGGCATGAAAAAGGGCGCCTTAAAGACGCCCTTCTTCAATTGATCACCACCAAACCTGTGGCGAGGGAGCTGGCTCCCGCTGGACCGCGAAGCGGTCCCAAGATCAGCAACCGAGAATGATCAGATTAAACGCATCGACTGTTTTTGCGACTGCTGCGCAGCCGAGCGGGAGCAAGCTCCCTCGCCACAGAGTGCCCACACACATATGTGTGGGCTGGCTTGAATCAACGCTTGTCGCGGCGTTTCTTGTCGGCCTTCTTGTGGTGCGACATCAAGCGACGCTTCTTGTTGACCTGGCGGTCGGTGAGCGAGTTCTTGTTGCCTTCGTACGGGTTCTCGCCGCCCTTGAACTCGATACGGATCGGCGTACCGACCAGTTTCAGGACACGGCGGTAAGTGTTCTCCAGATAGCGCACATACGACTTCGGTACTTTCTCGATCTGGTTACCGTGGATCACGATGATCGGCGGGTTGGCACCACCCAAGTGCGCATAGCGCAGCTTGATCCGGCGGTTGTTGACCATCGGCGGCGCGTGCTCGCCAACTGCATCTTCCAGAATCTGGGTCAGGCGGTTGGTTGGCCAGCGGGTGACTGCGGACTTGAACGAATTCTGTACGGATGCGTAGAGGTTGCCCACGCCCGTGCCGTGCAGTGCCGAAATGAAGTGGATGTCGGCATAGTCAACGAAGAACAGGCGACGCTGCAGCTCGACCTTCACGAAGTCGCGCTCGCTCGGCGTCATGCCGTCCCACTTGTTGATCGCGATAACCAGTGCACGACCCGACTCAATGGCGAAGCCCAGCAGATTGAGGTCGTGATCGACCACGCCTTCGCGGGCGTCCATCACGAAGATCACCACGTTGGCGTCTTTGATCGCTTGCAGGGTTTTGACCACGGAGAACTTTTCGACTTCTTCGTGGATCTTGCCGCGCTTGCGCACACCGGCGGTGTCGATCAGTGTGTACTTCTCGTCGTTACGCTCGAACGGGATGTAGATGCTGTCACGGGTGGTGCCGGGCTGGTCGTAGACGATGACCCGGTCTTCACCGAGCATGCGGTTGACCAGGGTCGACTTGCCGACGTTCGGACGGCCGATGATGGCGATCTTGATTCCGTCTTTTTCGCTTGGGCCAGGAATGCGCTTGGCTTCCTCGCCTTCGGCAACGATCTCTTCCTCGCCTTCTTCCGGCTCTTCTTCGTCTTTCGGGAAGTCGCTCAGGGCGATTTCCAGCATCTGGGTGATGCCACGGCCATGAGCACCGGCGATCGGGATCGCGTGGCCCATGCCCAGCGGGGCGAATTCGGCGCGGGCCATTTCAGGGTCGATGTTGTCGACCTTGTTGGCAACCACGTAGGAACGCTTGTTACGTTTGCGCAAATGCTCGGCGATCATCTGGTCGGCGGCGGTGAAACCGGCCTTGGCATCTACCAGGAACAGAACAACATCCGCTTCTTCAATGGCCAGCAGCGACTGCTCGGCCATTTTTTCGTCCATACCGTGCTCGTCACCGGAGATACCGCCGGTGTCGACCAGAATGTAGGAACGCCCTTGCCACTTGGCCTCACCGTACTGGCGATCACGGGTCAGACCGGACAAGTCGCCGACGATGGCGTCGCGAGTCCTGGTCAGGCGGTTGAACAAGGTGGACTTGCCGACGTTCGGTCGGCCCACCAGGGCGATTACGGGAACCATGCGGCTCTCCACTTCGTTATTTCAGAAAATACAAAAGCCGCTGCGAGGCAGCGGCTGGTGCTCGGGGCAGCGCCTGTAAGCGCTGCGAGCCCCGCAAAACGGGGCCGCTTGGGGATTAACCCCAAGCATAGTCAAACCTTTACTTAATGGTCAGGGCTTCCAGTTTGCCGCTGTTGCCATATACATAAATCGTGTCACCCACCACCAGCGGACGAGCGCGAAGGCCGTCGCTGTCGATGCGCTCGCGGCCGACGAAACGACCGTCCACCTGACTCAGCAAGTGCAGGTAACCTTCCAGGTCACCGACTGCAACGTAGCTGGAGAACACTTCCGGAGCCGACAGTTGACGGCGGGCCAGCGAGTCGTTGCTCCACAATGCGGTGGTGGAACGCTCGTCGACGCCTTCAACGGTGCCCGAAGACAGGCTCACATACACGGTACCGAAACCCTGGGCGACACCGGCATAGCTGGAAGCATCACGCTGCCAGAGCTGACGACCGCTTTCCAGGTCCAGTGCCGCAACGCGACCCTGGTAGCTGGCGACATACAAAGTACCGCCGGACAGCAGCAAGCCGCCGTCGATGTCGACAACACGCTCCAGTTCCGAACGACCTTGCGGGACCGCTACACGCTGTTCCCACACCGGCACGCCGTTGGAAATATCCAGAGCAACCACTTTACCGGTCGACAGGCCAGCCACCGCGAGGCGGTTGGTTACGATCGGCGCACTGGTGCCACGCAGGGTCAGCACCGCAGGTGTGCTGTCATACAACCAGCGCTGGTTGCCGGTCGCGGCATCCAGACCGATCAGACGATCATCCTGGGTCTGAACCACCACAACGTCGCCGTTGTTGGCAGGTGGTGCAAGGACTTCGCTGGACACGCGAGCGCGCCACTTCTCTTCGCCGTTGATGGCGTCGAGGGCAACGATTTCACCCTTGGTCGTACCAATCGTCAGCAGACCGTAACCTACACCAACGGCGCCGGAAACAGGCAGTTCGAGATCTTTCTTCCACTTGACGTCGCCGTTGCTGCGATCCAGTGCCATCACCACACCGGTGACGTCGGCGGCATAGATGGTATCGCCTTCGACTGCTGGTACCAGCATGTTGTAGGTTTCGCCCTGACCGTCACCGATCGAACGACTCCACTGTTTCTGCAGGACCACTTCTTCTTTGAAGTCAGTCAACTCGGCCGGTGGCAATTCTTTCTTGCTGTTGCTGCTGCAACCCGCGGCCAGAATGGCCAGGGCCAGCAATGCTGCATGTTTCCAACGGATCACGTCACGCATCCCCTTTGGCCAGGTCGTCCAGCTTGATTTGTAGGCCACCGACCGCCGCTTCATCCGACAGTGCCGCCTTGGCTTTTTGATACGCCGCGTGTGCTTCATCGGTACGACCCAACTGCACCAGCAGGTCGCCCTTGAGTTCTTCGCGAGTGGCCAGGAACGCTTTGTCGGCATCGCCTTCGAGCAGTTTCAGGGCTTCATCGACCTTGTTCTGCGCGGCCAGCACCTGGGCCAGGCGTTGACGGGCGATTTCGCCCAGCGCCGGGTTGGCAGGCTTGGCAACAATGGCTTTCAGTTCGCTGGCTGCGTCATCGAGCTTGCCGCTGTCGACCGCGACTTTCGCCACGAACAGGCTGCCGTACTGCGCGTAGGCGCTGCCGGCGAATTCGCTGTTGAGCTTGCCGGCCAGATCGGAAACACGCGCCGCATCAGGCTTGCCGTCAGGCGTCAGCGTGGTTTCCAGCAATTGCTGATAGAGCATCGAGGCGCCTTGCGACTGGTTGCTCTGATACTTCTGGAACGCCTGCCAGCCGAACACGATGACCAGCGCCAACAGGCCACCAGTGACCAGGGGCTTGCCGTTGCGTGACCACCAATCCTTCAAATCCGCCAAATTTTCGTCTTCGGTACTCGACACCCCAATACTCCTTAATCGCTAATTCGGCTGTTTAAGACAGCTTCAACCCTGCACGACGCAGGTGGCCAGGTGATCCGCAAGCGCATCCCAGGCAATGCTTTGTTGTTCGCCCTGGCCACGCAGGGGTTTGAAACCTACCACTTGCTGGGCCATCTCGTCGTCGCCGAGGATCAATGCATACAGCGCACCGCTCTTGTCGGCTTTCTTGAACTGGCTTTTGAAACTGCCGGCGCCAGCATTCACTTGCAGACGCAGGTTGGGTAATTGATCGCGCACACGTTCTGCCAGGGCCAGGCCGGCCAGTTCGGCTTCTTCGCCGAAGGCGCAGAGGTAGACGTCGACCTGACGGGCGATCTCAGCCGGGATCTGCTCCAGGGTTTCCAGCAACAGCACCAGACGCTCGATGCCCATGGCGAAACCGACGCCGGCAGTAGGCTTGCCGCCCATCTGCTCGACCAGGCCGTCGTAACGACCACCGGCACACACGGTGCCCTGGGCGCCGAGTTTGTCGGTGACCCATTCGAAAACGGTCTTGCTGTAGTAGTCCAGCCCGCGAACCAGCTTCGGGTTGATCACATAAGGAATGCCGGCGGCGTCCAGGCGAGCCTTGAGGCCCTCGAAGTGCACGCGGGACTCATCGTCGAGGTAGTCGGCCATCTTCGGCGCATCGACCAGAATCGCCTGTGTGTCGGCGTTCTTGGTGTCCAGGACCCGCAGCGGATTGGTCTTCAGGCGGCGCTGGCTGTCTTCGTCCAGCTTGTCCAGATGCCCGGACAGGAACTCGACCAGTGCTTCGCGATAACGACCACGGGACTCGCTGGTGCCCAGGCTGTTGAGTTCGAGCTTGACCGCATCACGGATGCCCAGTTCACCCCACAGGCGCCAGGTCAGCACGATCAGCTCGGCATCGATGTCCGGACCGTCGAGGTTGAACACTTCGACACCGATCTGGTGGAACTGGCGATAACGGCCTTTCTGCGGACGCTCGTGGCGGAACATCGGGCCGATGTACCAGAGTTTCTGTACCTGGCCACCGCCAGTGATACCGTGCTCGAGCACTGCACGCACGCACGCTGCCGTGCCTTCAGGACGCAGAGTCAGGGAATCGCCGTTACGGTCGTCGAAGGTGTACATCTCTTTTTCGACGATGTCGGTCACTTCACCGATGGAGCGCTTGAACAGCTCGGTGAACTCGACGATCGGCATGCGGATCTGCTTGTAACCGTAGTTATCCAGCAAACGCGAAACGGTGCCTTCGAAATGACGCCACAGGGGTGTCTGTTCGGGCAGGATGTCGTTCATGCCACGAATGGCTTGCAGAGACTTGCTCACTATAAATCCTTAAATTCGTTCGTCAGCCGCGCGCAATAACGGCAGCGTCAGCTTCGACCTTTTCGGCCGCTTTCTGGCGGATCAAGCGTTCAAGCTCATCCACCAGATTGTCATTCGTCAGTTTCTGCGACGGCTTGCCGTCGATGTAGATCAGGTTTGGCGTGCCGCCAGTCAAGCCGATATGGGCTTCCTTGGCTTCACCCGGACCGTTGACCACGCATCCGATGACCGCGACATCCAGCGGCACCAGCAAGTCTTCGAGACGCCCTTCCAGCTCGTTCATGGTCTTGACCACATCAAAGTTCTGCCGCGAGCAGCTCGGGCAGGCGATGAAGTTGATGCCACGGGAACGCAGGTGCAGGGATTTGAGAATGTCGTAGCCGACCTTCACTTCCTCGACCGGGTCGGCCGCCAACGAGATGCGGATAGTATCGCCAATCCCTTCGGCGAGCAGCATACCGAGGCCCACGGCAGATTTCACTGTGCCGGAGCGCAAACCACCGGCTTCGGTGATGCCCAGGTGCAGCGGCTGAACGATTTCCTTGGCCAGCAAGCGGTAGGCTTCGACAGCCATGAACACGTCGGAGGCTTTCACGCTGACCTTGAAGTCCTGGAAGTTCAGGCGTTCAAGGTGCTCGACGTGGCGCAAGGCCGATTCGACCAGTGCAGCCGGGGTCGGTTCGCCGTATTTCTTTTGCAGGTCTTTTTCCAGGGAACCGGCATTGACGCCGATGCGGATCGGAATCCCGCGATCACGGGCGGCATCGACCACCGCGCGCACGCGGTCTTCACGACCGATGTTGCCCGGGTTGATTCGCAGGCAGTCGACACCGAGTTCGGCTACGCGCAATGCAATCCGGTAATCGAAGTGGATGTCGGCAACCAACGGCACTTTGACCAGTTGCTTGATCTTGCCGAACGCTTCGGCAGCGTCCATGTCCGGGACGGAAACCCGCACGATGTCGACACCGGCCGCTTCCAGACGATTGATCTGGGCAACGGTGGCCGCGACATCGTTGGTATCGCTGTTGGTCATGCTCTGCACAGCGATGGGCGCATCGCCGCCAACAGGAACGTTACCGACCCAGATCTTGCGCGATTCGCGACGTTTGATTGGAGATTCGCCGTGCATGACTTATTGACCCAACTTCAGGCGAGCAGTCTCGCCACTGGTGAACGGAGCAACATCAACCGCCTGACCGTTGTAATTGACCTGCGCGCCACGGGCATAACCCAGACGTACAGCGAACGGCGGTTTGCCGCTGACGGAAACATTGTCGCCTTTACGCTTGAGACCACTGAACAGCACTTTACCGCCACCGTCGGTCACTTGCGTCCAGCAATCAGCCGTGAACTGAATTTGCACCTGGCCTTGACCGGCAACAGGAGCCGCAGCCACCGGGGCGGGTGCTGGCGTGCTCGGCACGACCGGGGCAGTCACGACCGGCGCTGGAACGACAGGGACGGCAGGGGCTGGCGTGGCCGGTGTGGCCGGTGTGGCGACAACCGGGGCGGCATTATGCGCAGGCGCGGCAGGCGTTGTAGCAGTCGGAGCAGCGGGTGCGGTTGCCGGGGTTTCAGCCGGCACCTCAGCCGAGGTTTCGGCCTGCGGCAATGCCAGAGCAGTCTCGCCTTCGGCCTGACCTTGCGCCACAGCCTGGTCTTCCGGCTCATCCAGCGGATGAATCTGGGTGGTGCCATCGGCGCCTTCGACTTCAACGTGTTCCGGAGTGAGGCCGATCAGGTCCTTGGTGCGCAGCGAGGTTTGATCCTGCCACCAGACAAAACCACCGCCAATCACCGCCACCAGCAACAACAGGCTGACGATGCGTAAAATGGTATGGGAAACCCGCACCGGCTCTTCGATTCGACCCAGGCTATGTACGCTGCTGCCTTGGGAGTCGGTACCGGTGGATTGGTCGAATTGCTGAACCAGAACGGCCTGGTCCATGCCGAGCAATTTGGCATAGGCGCGAATATAGCCGCGAGCGAAGGTATGCCCCGGCAGCTTGTCGAAAGCGCCGGCTTCAAGATTGCTCAGGGATGTCACGGTGAGGTTGAGCTTGAGGGCCACTTCGGCCAGCGACCAGCCATTGCTTTCGCGGGCCTGGCGCAAGGTCTCACCGGGGTTAACGCGATTCGCTGCTACAACTTCGGGATGCGCCGCTTTCATCATTGCTCCGACAGGTATTGCTGATATTCCGGTGTACCGGGATAGAGTCGTTTTAATTGCAGGCCATAACTGGCTGCCTTGTCGCGATCTTCAAACACTTTTGCCAGCCGAACGCCGAGCAATAGACTACGTGCATTTTGCTCTGTGAGCTGGCTAAAACGGTCGTAATAGTCACGCGCGGGCACATAATGCCTGTCTTCGTAAGACAACTCAGCCATTTCCAGCAATGCGCGTGGTTGTTGGCGGTTCAAACGCAAGGCTTTTTCCAGTTGCTGCTGGGCCAACTCACGCTGGCCGAGCATTGAAGCCGTCATGCCCAGGTTCTCGAACACTCGCGAACGCTCAGGATACAGGGTATCGGCGGCGGCCTGCTCGAAGCGCTCGTACGCTTCTTTATAGCGTTTTTGCTCGAACAGAAAGCTGCCGTAATTATTGAGGATTCGTGCGTCGGCGGGACGAGAAGACAGCGCTTTGCGAAAATGCTCGTCGGCCAGCTCGGGCTCCATTTCGGCCTGAAACACCAGCCCCAGCGCAGCATTGGCATCAGGGTCGGCGCTGTCGAGTTCCAGCGCTTTTTTCAACGGGACCTTGGCGCGCTCGGTCATGCCTTGCTGCAGGTAACCAATGCCCAGTTGCACATAGGCGGCCCGCGCTTCATCACGGCCTTTGCTGGTCTTCATCGGGTTGTAATCGCCCGAAAGCACGCAGCCAGCACACAGGCTGGCCAACAGCAAAAGCAGCGCAAAGCGCAGGGACATAGAGATCCTCTCTTGGTTATTTCGCGGCGTTCTGCGCCATATCGTTGTCGGCGCTGAGTTCACGCACGGCGATATAACGTTCGCTGCGACGGGTGCGATCCAGCACCTGCCCTACCAACTGACCACAGGCGGCGTCGATGTCTTCACCACGGGTGGTGCGGACGGTGACATTGAAGCCGGCATGATGAAGCTGATCCTGGAACCGGCGGATAGCGTTGTTGCTCGGCCGCTCGTACCCGGAATGCGGGAACGGGTTGAACGGGATCAGGTTGATCTTGCACGGAATGTTCTTCAGCAACTCGATCATCTCGACCGCGTGCTCGACCTTGTCGTTGACGTCCTTGAGCAAGGTGTACTCGATGGTCAGCACGCGCTTCTCGCCCAGGGACGACATGTAGCGCTGGCACGACTCGAGGAGCATCTTAAGCGGATATTTCTTGTTGATCGGCACCAATTGGTTACGCAATGCGTCATTCGGTGCGTGCAGGGACAACGCCAGGGAGACGTCGATGTGCTTGGACAGCTCATCGATCATCGGCACCACGCCGGAGGTCGACAGGGTCACGCGGCGCTTGGAAATGCCGTAGCCCAGGTCATCCATCATCAGGTGCATGGCAGCGATGACGTTGTCGAAGTTCAGCAGCGGCTCACCCATGCCCATCATCACCACGTTGGTGATGGCACGGTCGACGGTCGCCGGGACGCTGCCAAAGGATTTGTTGGCAATCCACACCTGGCCGATGACTTCGGCGGCGGTGAGGTTGCTGTTGAAGCCTTGCTTGCCGGTGGAGCAGAAACTGCAATCCAGGGCACAGCCTGCCTGGGACGAAACGCACAAGGTGCCGCGCTTGCCCTGGGGAATGTACACGGTCTCGACGCAGCTGCCGGACGCCACGCGCACCACCCACTTACGGGTGCCGTCGCTGGAGATGTCCTCGCTGACCACTTCCGGACCACGGACCTCAGCAACAGCCTTGAGCTTTTCGCGCAAGGCCTTGCTGACGTTCGTCATGGCGTCGAAATCATCGACGCCAAAGTGGTGAATCCATTTCATTACCTGACCGGCACGGAAACGCTTCTCCCCGATCGAGTCGAAGAATTTTTCCATTTCCTGTTGAGTCAGCCCCAGCAGGTTGGTTTTTACAGTCGATGTAGTCATGGATTCACCTTCACTCTTTAAGCCAATGCTTAGCGAGTGGTTACTTCAGTAGCTGCGAAGAAGTATGCGATTTCGCGAGCAGCAGCGGCTTCGGAGTCCGAACCGTGAACAGCGTTGGCGTCGATCGATTCAGCGAAGTCAGCACGGATGGTGCCAGGAGCTGCTTCTTTAGGGTTGGTAGCGCCCATCAGCTCACGGTTGCGAGCGATAGCGTTTTCGCCTTCCAGAACCTGAACGACAACCGGACCGGAAGTCATGAAGGCAACCAGGTCACCGAAGAAACCACGAGCGCTGTGCTCAGCGTAGAAGCCTTCGGCTTCGGCTTTGGACAGTTGCTTCAGTTTCGAAGCTACAACGCGCAGGCCAGCGTCTTCGAAGCGAGTGGTGATCTTGCCGATCACGTTTTTAGCAACGGCGTCAGGCTTGATGATGGAGAAAGTACGTTGAACAGCCATGGTGTAACTCCAGAAACGGTAATTTGCGAAAAATTAAACCCGCGAATTATACGCGGGTTCTTGGGTATTGCCTAACCTGCAGCGTGGCTCAGTCGCGTTCTTCGATCCAGTGGGCCTGAATGGCCTCCAGGATCTTCTCGCCACAATGCTCAGGCTTGTCGTCGAACTCGGGCAATTCCATCACCCATTTGCGCAGATCGACGAAGTTGACCGACATAGGGTCCACATCGGGCTTGCTTTCAGCCAGCTGGATGGCGATTTCCAGCACATCAGTCCACTTGAGACTCATGACAATTCCTTGAATCAATGCGGCGCTTCGGCTGCGTGGTTGAGCGAGTATTTCGGAATTTCGACGGTCAGGTCTTCGGTACCGACCTTGGCCTGGCACCCCAGGCGGGACTCACGCTCAAGACCCCAGGCCTTGTCGAGGTAGTCTTCTTCCAGCTCATCGGCCTCTTCCAGCGAGTCGAAACCCTCGCGGATGATGCAGTGGCAGGTGGTGCAGGCGCAAACGCCACCGCAAGCGCTTTCCATCTCGATGTGGTGCTCGTGGGCCAGTTCGAGAATCGAGATGCCGGGTTCGGCCTCGACTACCATGCCTTCAGGGCAGAACTTCTCGTGTGGCAGAAAAATGACCTGCGGCATCGTTATTCCTCAATCTCATTCAGGTTGCGCCCCGCCAGCGCGGCTTTCACCGTCGAGTCCAGGCGGCGGGCAGCAAAGGCATCGGTCACTTGCGACAGACGCTTGGTCTGCTGCTCGATGGCATAACCATCGGTACCTTTCATCAGTTCAGTCAGTTCCTGCACCTGCGCATCGATGACCATGCGCTCTTCAGCGTCGAGCAAACGCTCGCCGTCAGCTTCCAGAGCCGCCTGCACCGCTTCGATCAGGCGCTGGGCATCGACCTGCTGCTCACGCAGCACGCGGGCAACCTTGTCGTCATTGGCGTGCTGGAACGAGTCCTTGAGCATTTTGGCGATTTCGCCGTCGGTCAGACCGTAGGACGGCTTGACCTGGATGCTCGCCTCAACGCCCGAACCCAGCTCGCGAGCCGAGACACTGAGCAGACCGTCGGCATCGACCTGGAAAGTCACGCGAATCTTCGCTGCACCGGCAACCATCGCTGGAATACCGCGCAGCTCGAAGCGTGCCAGGGAGCGGCAGTCGCTGATCAGCTCGCGCTCGCCCTGCAACACGTGGATCGCCATGGCCGACTGGCCGTCTTTATAAGTGGTGAAGTCCTGCGCACGAGCGACGGGGATGGTGGTATTGCGTGGAATCACCTTCTCCATCAGGCCGCCCATGGTTTCCAGCCCCAGGGACAACGGAATCACGTCCAGCAGCAGCAATTCGCCGCCGTCACGCTTGTTGCCGGCCAGGGTATCGGCCTGGATCGCAGCACCAATGGCTACCACTTGATCCGGGTCGATTTCAGTCAGAGGTTGGCGACCGAAGGCTTCGGCGACCGCTTCGCGAACGCGGGGAACGCGAGTCGAACCACCGACCATGACCACGGCATGCACGTCTTCCAGTTCGATACCGGAATCGCGAACAGCGCGGCGGCAGGCTTTCAGACTGCGTGCAACCATCGGCTCGATCAGCGCATTGAACGCTTCGCGGGTCAGCTCGGCTTTCCAGTCGCCATACGCGACTTCGACAGCCACAGCACCGGTCAGCGCTTCTTTTGCGGCACAGGCGGTTTGCAGCAAATTGCGTTGCGCGCCCGGATCGAGATCGGCGGACAAGCCGGCGCTCTCGATGATCCAGCCAGCGATGGCATGGTCGAAGTCATCGCCGCCCAGGGCACTGTCGCCGCCAGTGGCCAGCACTTCGAAAACACCGCCGGTCAGGCGCAGAATCGAAATATCGAAGGTACCGCCGCCCAGGTCGTAAATGGCGACCAGGCCTTCGGCATGCTGATCCAGGCCGTAAGCCACAGCGGCTGCGGTCGGCTCGTTGAGCAAACGCAGCACGTTCAGACCGGCCAGCTTGGCCGCATCCTTGGTCGCTTGACGCTGCGCATCGTCGAAATAGGCCGGAACGGTGATCACCGCGCCTACCAGTTCGCCACCGAGGGTCGCTTCAGCGCGCTGACGCAGGACCTTGAGGATATCGGCGGAGACTTCGACCGGGCTTTTCGGGCCCTGGATCGTGTCGATGAACGGCATGTGCGACTCGCCGCCGACAAAGCGGTACGGCAGCTGGTCGCCCAATTGCTTGACGTCGGACAGACCACGACCCATCAAGCGCTTGACCGACAGCACAGTGTTCAGGGGATCGGTAGCGGCCGCCAGTTTGGCGGACTCGCCCACTTCGACGCGATCAGCGTGATAGCGCACGGCAGACGGAAGGATGACCCGCCCGTCTGCGTCGGCAAGCGGCTCGGAAAGACCACTGCGCAATGCAGCGACCAGCGAATTGGTAGTGCCCAAGTCGATCCCCACAGCCAGACGACGCTGGTGCGGTTGAGGACTTTGGCCGGGTTCGGCGATCTGCAGTAGGGCCATCGTTATCAGGACTTATCTGTATATCAGGCGTGCGACCGGAGCGGCACTGGGTTAATCGTCGAGGCGCTCTTCCAGCTGGCGCACTTCGTAGGTGAGCTTGTCGAGGAACTGCATGCGCCGCATCAGGCGTTCGGCCTGTTCACGTTGCGCGGCATCGTTCCAGCAAGCCGAGAAGCGTTGGTTCAGTTCATCCTGGGCAGCTTTCAGGCGACGCTTGAAGACGGCAACCCCATTGAGGTCGGCGCTGTCCTGCAGGTCTTCGAGCTCTTCACGCAACTCCATCTGTTGCAGAAGAAACTCCGGATCATGCACCGTGACCTCCAGCGGCAGCTCGCCACCATTCAAGGCGAGCAGGTAACGCGCGCGCTTGGGCGGATTCTTGAGCGTCTGGTAGGCCTCGTTGAGGCTCGCGGATTGCTCTAGCGCCAGCCGCTGCTCACGCTCGGAAGCATCAGCGAAACGGTCCGGATGAACGCTGCGCGCCAACTCACGGTAGCGCGTAGCCAGCTGATCGAGGTCCAGATCGAAACTCGGTTGCAGCTCAAATAAAGCGAAGTGACAAGGAGTACCCACGACAAGCCTCAGATGTTGAAGCTTTCGCCGCAGCCACATTCACCGCGTACGTTGGGGTTGTTGAACTTGAAGCCTTCGTTCAACCCTTCCTTGACGAAATCGAGCTCGGTGCCGTCCAGGTAGGCCAGGCTTTTCGGGTCGATGATCACTTTTTCGCCGTGACTTTCGAACACCTGGTCCTCTGCAACCACCTCGTCGACAAACTCCAGCACGTAGGCAAGGCCGGAACAGCCTGTGGTGCGAACACCCAGACGAATCCCTTCACCTTTGCCGCGCCCGTCGAGGGAGCGCCGCACGTGTCGAGCAGCCGCTTCTGTCATGCTGATAGCCATCGGTGACTCCTTACTCGTCGCCAAAACTCGAAAATCAGATCAAGCCTTTCTTCTGCTTGTAGTCGCGAACGGCCGCTTTGATAGCGTCTTCAGCGAGTACGGAGCAGTGAATTTTCACTGGCGGCAGAGCCAGTTCTTCAGCCAGCTGAGTGTTCTTGATGGTTTCTGCTTCGTCCAGGGTCTTGCCTTTCATCCACTCGGTGGCGAGGGAGCTGGAAGCGATAGCCGAACCGCAGCCATAGGTCTTGAACTTGGCATCTTCGATGATGCCGGCGTCGTTGACCTTGATCTGCAGGCGCATGACGTCGCCGCAAGCCGGCGCGCCGACCATGCCGGTGCCGACATCAGGATCCTGCGCGTCCATCTTGCCGACGTTGCGCGGGTTTTCGTAGTGGTCGATGACCTTTTCGCTGTAAGCCATGATTCTTAATCCTCACTCATCAGAGAGTCGCTCTTTGAGCCCCGTAACCGAAGTTCGCGGGGCCGGTTCGCGGCGACTTGAAATCAGTGTGCCGCCCACTCGATTTTCGAAATGTCGACACCGTCTTTGTACATGTCCCACAGCGGCGACAGAGCGCGCAGCTTGGTAACGGCCTCGCAAACTTTCTGCGCGGCGTAATCGATTTCTTCTTCGGTGGTGAAGCGGCCGAAGGTGAAGCGGATCGAACTGTGTGCCAGTTCGTCGTTGCGGCCCAGGGCGCGCAGTACGTACGAAGGCTCCAGCGATGCCGAGGTGCAGGCCGAACCGGACGAAACCGCCAGATCCTTGAGCGCCATGATCAGCGACTCGCCTTCAACGTAGTTGAAGCTCAGGTTCAGGTTGTGCGGAACGCGGGCAGTCAGGCTGCCGTTGACGTACAGCTCTTCCAGATGCTCGACCTGCTTGTAGAAACGGTCGCTCAAGGCCTTGATGCGCACGTTCTCGGTCGCCATGTCTTCCTTGGCGACGCGGAAGGCTTCGCCCATGCCGACGATCTGGTGGGTCGCCAGGGTGCCGGAACGCATGCCGCGCTCGTGACCGCCGCCGTGCATGGTCGCTTCGATGCGAACACGCGGCTTGCGGCTTACGTACAGGGCGCCGATGCCTTTAGGACCGTAGGTCTTGTGGGCGGAGAACGACATCATGTCGACTTTCAGTTTCTGCAGGTCGATTTCGACCTTGCCGGTGGACTGAGCGGCGTCGACGTGGAACAGGATGCCCTTGGAACGGAGCAGTTCGCCGATCGCTGCGATGTCGTTGATGGTGCCGATTTCGTTGTTCACGTGCATGACCGACACCAGGATGGTGTCGTCACGCAGTTCGGCTTCGATCATCTCAGGCGTGACCAGGCCATCGGTGCGAGGCTCGATGTAGGTGACTTCGAAGCCTTCACGCTCCAGTTGGCGCATGGTGTCGAGGACAGCCTTGTGCTCAATCTTGGTGGTGATCAGGTGCTTGCCTTTGGTGGCGTAGAAATGTGCCGCACCCTTGATTGCCAGGTTGTCGGATTCAGTGGCGCCAGAGGTCCAGACGATTTCACGCGGGTCGGCGTTGACCAGGTCGGCCACCTGACGACGGGCGTTTTCGACGGACTCTTCAGCTTTCCAGCCGAACACGTGGGAACGGGACGCCGGGTTACCGAAGTTTCCGTCGACCAGCAGGCATTCACTCATCTTTTGCGCGACACGCGGATCAACCGGGGTAGTCGCAGAGTAATCAAGGTAAATCGGCAATTTCATGGACTATCTCCTAAATCAGGCTGGCTGGCGTGCCGTTAGCTCTGTGGCTGTCATTCGACGGCGGACGCTTCAATCTTGTCCAGGCGTGGCGCCTTGCTGTTGCAACGGCGTTGATCCTGACGCTGGGCTACTTCTTGCACCTCACGGCGAGTCACAAGGTCAGCCAAGCTGATACCGCTCAGAAATTCGTGGATCTGCAGGCTCAGGTCGCACCACAAGTGATGAGTCAGGCAAGTGTCACCGGAATGGCAATCACCCTGGCCCTGGCATTTGGTTGCATCGACCGATTCGTTCACCGCATCGATCACCTGGGCGACCTGGATGCCCTGCATGTCGCGGGACAATTGGTAGCCACCGCCCGGACCGCGGACACTGGACACCAGATTGCTGCGGCGCAACTTGGCAAACAGCTGTTCGAGGTAGGACAGGGAGATGCCTTGGCGCTCGGAGATATCGGCCAGGGACACGGGCCCGTGCTGCGCGTGCAACGCCAGATCGAGCATGGCGGTCACGGCGTATCGGCCTTTTGTAGTCAGTCGCATGGACGTTTACCACGGAGTTCGGAATGGGGCGAGTATGCAATTCCCGAGTATTTAAGTCAACTATAAGACCTAGTACTTTAGTCAGGTTTACCCGCAAAAGAGCGGCCGCATCATAGCAAAGGCTGACCGGTTACAGCCAGCAATTGCGCGTTATCGTTCATCGCGGGCAAGCCCGCTCCCACAGGGATTGTGGGCGCTCACACAATCGGCGCCTCACCGGAGACCTTGTGGGAGCGGGTTTGCCCGCGATGAAATTGACTCGGTTCAGCTGGCCTGACTCTGATCCTTGTCCTTCACACAGGCGAAGTCTTCTTCGCGCAGTTCAGGCAGATCTTTCGCACAGTAATTGCTGCCCAGATCCTTCAACGCCCCGCACATGCCCTCCAGACGACCGTCGACTGCCTGCAGGTGATCGAGCAACTGATTGATGGCGCGAGCCACCGGGTCCGGCATGTCTTCGGTCACGCCGTAGGCATCGAAGCCGATTTTCTCGGCCATGGCCTTGCGCTTGGCGTCCTGTTCTTCGTCGGGTTTGACGATGATTCGCCCCGGAATACCCACCACCGTAGCGCCCGGTGGAACCTCTTTGGTCACCACGGCGTTGGAGCCGACCTTTGCACCGGCACCGACAGTGAACGGGCCAAGCACCTTGGCGCCGGCGCCGACAACGACACCATCACCCAGCGTCGGGTGGCGCTTGCCTTTGTTCCAGCTGGTACCACCGAGGGTCACACCCTGATAAATGGTCACGTCATCGCCAATCTCAGCGGTTTCGCCAATGACGATGCCCATGCCGTGGTCAATGAAGAAGCGACGCCCGACCTTGGCACCCGGATGAATCTCGATCCCGGTCAACCAGCGACCGAAGTTCGACACCAGCCGCGCCAGCCATTTCAGGTCCGCACGCCACAGCATTGCCGACAAACGGTGAATCCAGATCGCATGCATGCCGGGGTAGCACGTCAGGACTTCAAAAGCGTTACGCGCCGCCGGGTCACGATGGAAAACACTCTGGATATCTTCACGCAAACGCTCGAACATCATTAATCCTTCCGCTTAAGAAGCTCACCACGGGCCGCTTTCTGGGTTTCCGTGAGGATGCCACGCAAAATATTCATTTCCGCCCGGCTAACCGAGCTGCGACCGTACAACCGGCGCAGGCGCGCCATCAAGTGCCGTGGCTTTTCCGGGTCGAGAAACTCGATGCTCACCAGGGTTTGTTCCAGGTGCTCATAGAACCGCTCAAGCTCATCCATCGTTGCCAGCTCGGCGCTTTTGACGGAAGCCACTTCTTCCTTCTCGACCTTGGTCGGCTGACCTTGCGCGGCCAGCCAGGCCATGCGCACTTCATAACTCAACACCTGCACCGCCGCCCCAAGGTTCAGCGAACTGAACTCAGGGTCTGAGGGGATGTGCACGTGATAATGACATCGCTGCAGCTCTTCGTTGGTCAGGCCGGAATCTTCACGCCCGAACACCAGGGCGATTTCCGCGCCCTGCCCGGCTTCCTCGACCACTTTCGCCCCACATTCGCGGGGATCGAGCAGCGGCCATGGAATCCGACGATCACGGGCGCTGGTGCCCAGCACCAGATTGCAGCCGACCAGGGCATCTTCCAAAGTGGCGACGACTTGCGCGTTTTCAAGGATGTCACCGGCACCGGAAGCACGGGCGTCGGCTTCGTGATGCGGGAACAGACGAGGCTCGACCAGCACCAGCCGCGACAGGCCCATGTTCTTCATGGCACGCGCAGCCCCGCCGATATTGCCCGGATGGCTGGTATTGACCAGGACGACACGAATGTTTTGCAGCAAGGGAGGCGCTCTCGAACACAATAATCGGGAGCAGAATCTTACAGCTCATCCTACCGTTAAGCCATGAAAGCGAACGTCGTCCTTCTCCTGTAGAAACTTTCTGATAGAATGCCCGGCTTTCTTTAACAACCTTAGGTGACACATCCATGCAGCCCATGCTGAATATCG
>NZ_RCOE01000025.1:0-1036 GCF_004321495.1 Pseudomonas sp. Sample_10 | reverse complement strand
GACGCTCCGCGTTCCAGCTTCAACACCTGCGCGACGTCGAACACCGTTGTGACGCAGAGCGTCACGGGCTGCATTCCCACGCGGAGCGTGGGAACGATCAATTTCGCGGCTGTTAGAACTCGATGCGCACGTCGCCCTTCGGCACGCTGCAGCACGACAGGATGAACCCATCGGCTTCGTCTTCTTCGGTGATCCCGCCGTTGTGCTCCATCTCCACCTCGCCACCGAGCTTCATCACCTTGCAGGTGCCGCAGATGCCCATGCCACAGGCTTTCGGGATCATCAGCCCGACTTTCGCTGCAGCGGCGTGCACGGTTTCGCCGGGGGCCACGCGAATGCTCTTGCCCGAAGTGATGAATTCCACCTGATGCAAGTCCGCGGCATCGATTTCGGGCGCATCGGCCGCTTGTTCGGCTTGCTCGACCGCATCGGCACGGGCTTCCGGTGGTGTGGCGCCGAAGGATTCCTCGTGATAACGCTTCATGTCGTAGCCGGCGTTCTCCAGCAGGCGCTTGACCGCGTTCATGTACGGGGTCGGCCCGCAGCAAAACACTTCGCGCTCGAGGAAGTCCGGGACCATCAATTCCAGCATCTTGTGGTTCAGGTAACCGCGATAACCGGCCCACGGCTCGCCCAGGCCGTGCTTCTCGCAGATCAGGTGCAGGCTGAAGTTGTCGATCCGCGACGCCATGTGCTCCAGCTCGCGGTGGTAGATGATGTCTTTCGGTGAACGGGCGCTGTGGATAAAGGTCATGTCGACGTTGGCGTTGGTGTCGTAGAACCAACGCGCCATGGACATGCATGGCGTGATCCCGACGCCGCCGCTGAGGTACAGCACTTTCGGGCTCGGGAAGTCGATGGCGTTGAACAAGCCCACCGGCCCGTGCACCGCCAGTTCCTGGCCTTCGTGCAGGGTGTCGTGCAACCAGTTCGAGACCTTGCCGCCCGGCACGCGCTTGATGGTCACCGAGAAGCTGTACGGCACCGACGGCGAGCTGGAAATGGTGTACGAACGCATGATCGGCTGGCCTTCGAT
>NZ_RCOE01000024.1:0-1038 GCF_004321495.1 Pseudomonas sp. Sample_10 | reverse complement strand
GCCGAACGCGGAGCGTCCGTTGAGGCGTTCCCACGCAGAGCGTGGGAACGATCATGGCATCGCTTCAGGCAGCTTCCGGCGCCTGCGCGCGACGCACGTCCGGTTGTTTCCAAGAGTCGGCGGCGCTTTCTTCGATGGCTTGCTGGATCGCCCGCTTGCGGTTTTCTTCGGCACGGCGGCTGAAGAACCAGACCAGGAAAGTCACGATCGACACGGCCAACAGAATCAGGCTGGCCACGGCATTGATCTCCGGCTTCACGCCCAGTCGTACCGCCGAGAACACTTCCATCGGCAGGGTCGTGGAACCCGGGCCGGAAACGAAGCTCGCCAACACCAGGTCATCCAGCGACAAGGCGAACGACATCATGCCGCCGGCCGCCAACGATGGCGCGATCATCGGGATGGTGATCAGGAAGAACACCTTCCATGGCCGTGCACCGAGGTCCATGGCCGCTTCTTCGATGGACAGGTCCAGCTCACGCAAGCGCGCCGACACCACCACCGCCACGTACGCCGCACAGAACGTCGTGTGGGCGATCCAGATGGTGACGATGCCGCGTTCCTGCGGCCAGCCGATCATCTGCGCCATGGCCACGAACAGCAGCAACAGCGACAGACCGGTGATCACTTCCGGCATCACCAGCGGCGCGGTGACCAGGCCACCGAACAGCGTGCGACCCTTGAAGTGGGTGATACGGGTCAGGACGAACGCGGCTAACGTCCCTAGTGCGACGGCTGCAATCGCCGTGTAGCAGGCGATTTCCAGCGAGCGCACCACCGAGCCCATCAGTTGCGTGTTGTCCATCAGGCCGACGTACCACTTGATCGACCAGCCGCCCCACACCGTCACCAGTTTCGAGGCGTTGAACGAGTAGATCACCAGGATCAGCATCGGCAGATAGATAAACAACAGACCCACCACCAGCATCAGGCTGGAGAAACGGAAGCGTTTCATTCTTTACCCTCCATTTCCTTGGCCTGACTGCGGTTGAACAGGATGATCGGCACAATCAGGATCGCCAGCATCACCACCGCCAG
>NZ_RCOE01000252.1:2698-4856 GCF_004321495.1 Pseudomonas sp. Sample_10 | reverse complement strand
GGTCTGCTGGCCACCAACCCGATCGAAGTGCCAAAGGCTCTGCTGTCCAACGAAGTTGACCGTCTGCGCGTGCAGGCTGTTCAGCAGTTCGGCGGCAACATCAAGCCAGACCAACTGCCGGCCGAGCTGTTCGAAGAGCAAGCCAAGCGCCGCGTCGTGCTGGGTCTGATCGTGGCTGAAGTGGTCAAGCAATTCGACCTCAAGCCTGACGAAGCTCGCGTTCGCGAGATGATTCAGGAGATGGCTTCTGCTTACCAGGAGCCTGAGCAAGTTGTGTCCTGGTACTACAAGAACGACCAGCAACTGAACGAAGTTCGTTCGGTTGTGCTGGAAGAGCAAGTTGTGGATACTGTTCTGCAGAAAGCTAGCGTGACCGACAAATCGGTCTCTTACGAAGAAGCGGTCAAGCCGGTAGAAGCTCCACAAGCCGACTGATTGTTTTTGCGCTAAGAAGCACACACCATAAGCCAGCTCTCGAGCTGGCTTATGCGTATTCAAGACATAACTATTTGGGAGTGACTGCAGAGCATGTTCCGTAATTCGTATATTCAGCAGAACTCTGATATCCAGGCCGCAGGCGGCCTGGTCCCGATGGTTGTCGAGCAGTCCGCTCGTGGCGAGCGCGCCTACGACATCTACTCGCGCCTCCTCAAGGAGCGAGTGATCTTTCTGGTTGGCCCGGTAGAGGACTACATGGCCAACCTGATCTGTGCGCAACTGCTGTTCCTTGAAGCGGAAAACCCGGACAAGGACATCCATCTCTATATCAACTCCCCGGGCGGTTCGGTGACAGCGGGCATGTCGATCTACGACACCATGCAGTTCATCAAACCCAACGTATCGACCACCTGTATCGGTCAAGCGTGCAGCATGGGCGCGTTCCTGCTGACGGCCGGTGCACCAGGCAAGCGTTACTGCCTGCCGAACTCGCGTGTGATGATTCACCAGCCACTGGGCGGTTTCCAGGGCCAGGCTTCGGATATCGAAATCCATGCCAAGGAAATCCTCTTCATCCGCGAGCGTCTGAACACGCTGATGGCCAAGCATAGCGGTCGCACTCTGGAAGAAATCGAGCGCGATACCAACCGCGACAACTTCATGAGTGCAGAAGCTGCGAAGGAATACGGTTTGATCGATGAAGTGATCAACCAGCGCCCAGCTTAAAAATAAGCAGCTCAAAATAGGCTTGGTCGGCGCGTCTGATCAGCGGCGGGCTTGAAAAAGCCCGCAATAGCCTTCATCTTGTGTTGCAAGCCTATCGGATTTGGATCGAACGAATGACTGACACCCGCAACGGCGAGGACAACGGCAAGCTGCTCTATTGCTCCTTCTGTGGCAAAAGCCAGCATGAAGTGCGCAAATTGATTGCCGGCCCCTCGGTCTTTATCTGCGACGAGTGCGTCGACCTGTGCAATGACATCATCCGCGAGGAGGTGCAGGAAGCACAGGCCGAAAGCAGCGCGCATAAATTGCCTTCGCCTAAAGAAATCAGCGGCATCCTTGATCAGTATGTGATTGGTCAGGAGCGTGCGAAAAAGGTTCTGGCCGTAGCGGTGTACAACCACTACAAGCGCCTGAACCAGCGTGACAAAAAGAATGACGACGTCGAACTCGGCAAAAGCAACATCTTGCTGATCGGCCCGACAGGCTCGGGTAAAACCCTGCTTGCCGAAACACTGGCCCGCTTGCTGAACGTTCCGTTCACCATCGCCGACGCAACCACCCTCACCGAGGCGGGTTACGTGGGTGAAGATGTCGAGAACATCATTCAGAAGCTTTTGCAGAAGTGCGATTACGACGTGGAAAAGGCCCAGATGGGCATTGTCTACATCGACGAAATCGACAAGATCTCGCGCAAGTCTGACAACCCGTCGATCACCCGGGACGTTTCCGGTGAAGGCGTGCAGCAGGCCCTGCTCAAGTTGATCGAAGGCACGGTCGCTTCCGTTCCGCCGCAAGGTGGTCGCAAGCATCCGCAGCAGGAATTCCTGCAGGTTGACACTCGTAACATCCTGTTCATCTGCGGTGGTGCGTTCTCCGGTCTGGAAAAGGTTATTCAAAACCGTTCCACCAAGGGCGGCATCGGTTTCAACGCCGAAGTGCGCAGCAAGGAAGAAGGCAAGAAGGTTGGTGAATCCCTGCGTGAAGTCGAGCCTGA
>NZ_RCOE01000252.1:0-2598 GCF_004321495.1 Pseudomonas sp. Sample_10 | reverse complement strand
GAAATCCCCTCGCAGTCCGAGGTGAGTAAAGTAGTGATCGATGAAAGCGTTATAGAAGGCAAGTCCAAGCCACTGTATATCTATGAAAACAGTGAGCCTGCTGCCAAGGCCGCGCCAGACGCCTAAGCGTCACGCAGCCGGTACAAAGAAGGGGCCTTCGGGCCCCTTTGCTTTTTGCATGTTATTACACAGTCTTTGTGCTTGTTTTTTTTCAAGGCTGCCCCCATCTTGGTTTCAAGCTTACTTCCATCTGTTTCCGGCCTTATGGCCGCCGTAGAGGCGAAATCATGAAGACAACCATCGAATTGCCTCTCCTGCCATTGCGTGATGTCGTTGTGTATCCGCACATGGTTATCCCGCTGTTCGTGGGGCGCGAGAAATCCATCGAAGCCCTCGAGGCCGCGATGACGGGCGACAAGCAGATCCTTCTGCTGGCTCAGAGAAACCCTGCTGACGACGATCCCGGTGAAGACGCGCTTTATCGCGTGGGTACGATTGCTACCGTCCTGCAGCTGCTCAAGCTGCCTGACGGCACTGTCAAGGTTCTGGTCGAAGGCGAGCAGCGGGGCGCTGTGGAGCGCTTCAGCGAAGTGGACGGCCATTGCCGTGCCGAGGTCTCGCTGATCGACGAAGTTGACGCGCCAGAGCGCGAGTCGGAAGTGTTTGCCCGCAGCTTGCTGTCGCAGTTCGAACAATATGTGCAGTTGGGCAAGAAAGTCCCGGCTGAAGTCCTGTCGTCGCTCAACAGCATCGACGAGCCCGGGCGCCTGGTCGACACCATGGCCGCGCACATGGCGCTGAAAATCGAGCAGAAGCAGGAAATTCTCGAAATCATTGATCTGTCGGCCCGGGTCGAGCACGTTCTGGCGTTGCTGGATGCCGAGATCGACCTGCTGCAAGTCGAAAAACGCATTCGTGGTCGCGTCAAAAAGCAAATGGAGCGCAGTCAGCGCGAGTACTACCTGAACGAGCAGATGAAGGCCATTCAGAAAGAACTCGGCGACAGCGACGAAGGCCACAACGAAGTCGAAGAGCTGAAAAAGCGCATCGATGCCGCCGGCTTGCCAAAGGACGCACTGGCCAAGGCCACGGCCGAACTGAACAAACTCAAGCAGATGTCGCCAATGTCCGCGGAAGCGACCGTGGTTCGTTCGTACATCGACTGGCTGGTTCAGGTGCCGTGGAAGGCGCAGAGCAAGGTTCGACTGGACCTGGCGCGTGCAGAAGACATTCTGGATGCCGACCATTACGGTCTGGAAGAGGTCAAAGAACGCATCCTCGAATACCTCGCCGTGCAAAAGCGGGTGAAGAAGATTCGGGGTCCGGTGTTGTGCCTGGTCGGCCCTCCAGGCGTGGGTAAAACCTCGCTCGCGGAGTCGATCGCACACGCCACCAACCGCAAATTCGTGCGCATGGCCCTCGGCGGTGTACGCGATGAAGCGGAAATTCGTGGTCATCGCCGGACTTACATCGGTTCGATGCCAGGAAGATTGATTCAAAAGATGACGAAAGTCGGCGTTCGCAACCCGTTGTTCTTGCTCGACGAGATCGACAAGATGGGCAGCGACATGCGTGGCGATCCGGCATCGGCGTTGCTGGAAGTGCTCGATCCGGAGCAGAACCACAACTTCAACGATCACTATCTGGAAGTCGACTACGACCTGTCCGATGTGATGTTCCTGTGCACCTCGAACTCGATGAACATTCCGCCGGCACTGCTGGACCGGATGGAGGTGATCCGTCTGCCGGGCTACACCGAAGACGAGAAAATCAACATCGCCGTCAAGTATCTTTCGCCGAAGCAGATCACTGCCAACGGTTTGAAGAAAGGCGAGCTGGAATTTGACGCCGAAGCGATCCGCGACATCATTCGTTACTACACTCGCGAAGCCGGTGTGCGTGGGCTGGAACGTCAGATTGCCAAAGTCTGCCGCAAGGCGGTCAAAGAGCATGCGCTGGAAAAACGCTTCTCGGTGAAGGTTACTGCCGACGATCTGGAGCACTTCCTCGGCGTACGGAAATTCCGTTACGGCCTGGCAGAGCAACAGGATCAGATCGGTCAAGTGACCGGGTTGGCGTGGACCCAGGTGGGTGGCGAGTTGTTGACCATCGAAGCTGCTGTCGTGCCGGGCAAAGGGCAGTTGATCAAAACCGGATCGTTGGGTGACGTAATGGTCGAATCGATCACTGCGGCCCTGACGGTCGTGCGTAGCCGTGCCAAGAGCCTGGGCATTCCCCTGGACTTCCACGAGAAGCGCGACACTCACATCCACATGCCGGAAGGGGCTACGCCTAAAGACGGTCCTAGTGCCGGTGTAGGCATGTGCACGGCGCTGGTATCGGCATTGACCGGCATTCCTGTGCGCGCGGACGTGGCCATGACCGGTGAGATCACCTTGCGCGGGCAAGTGTTGGCGATCGGTGGTTTGAAGGAAAAACTGCTCGCCGCTCACCGCGGCGGAATCAAGACAGTGATCATTCCGGAAGAGAATGTTCGCGATCTGAAGGAAATTCCTGACAATATCAAGCAGGATCTACAGATTAAACCGGTTAAATGGATTGACGAGGTCCTGCAAATTGCGCTGCAATACGCGCCGG
>NZ_RCOE01000078.1:0-1052 GCF_004321495.1 Pseudomonas sp. Sample_10 | reverse complement strand
ACGCTGTTGGCGGCGGCCTGGATGCCGAAGGTGGCGGAAGAACACGCCACGTTCATGTCGAACCCGAAACCTTCAATGCCCAGCGCTTCCTGGACTTCGATGGCGATGGCCGGGTAGGCGCGTTGCAGGTTGGAGCAGGCGACGATCACGCCGTCGATGTCCGCGGCGGTCTTGCCGGCGCGTTGCAAGGCTTGTTCGGCAGCGCCGATGGCCATCTGGCACAGCACCGACCATTCGTCATTGGAGCGTTCCGGCAGACGTGGTGCCATGCGTTGCGGGTCGAGGATGCCTTCCTTGTCCATGACAAAGCGGCTCTTGATGCCGGAAGCCTTTTCGATGAACGCTGCGCTGGATTCGGTCAAGGCTTCGATTTCGCCGCGTTCGATAGCGTCGGCGTTGTCGGCATTGAATTGAGCCACATAGGTATTGAAAGACTGCACCAGCTCTTCGTTGGAGATGCTGTTGGCCGGGGTGTACAGGCCGGTGCCACTGATGACGACGTTATGCATGGTCGTGTCTCTAATCTGTTCAGGCAGAAAGCATTGGCACCGTCGTACCAATACACAAAGGGTCTATTCCCATCCCGGGGACGCAAACCTGGTATCGCTTTATTCAGGCCTGCCCGCAGCGGCGAAGGCTCAAAACCGCGGGGCCGGCGTTTATAGGCGCGAAGTTTGCCATAAACCTTGGATTTTGGCGCCTTTTTGCTGGATGAACCCTCTGTTACAGCCGCCAGAATAAACCTGTGGGAGTGGCGGTGCGACGTTTCGACTTGCCCGCGATGACGGTGTATCAGGGCACACCGTTGGCGACTGACACGCTCCCACAAGGTATTGCATCCGCCCCGGCCTACGGCTCGACTTGCGCCCACTGCTTGTTCAGGCGTTTGTCGGAGATCGGCACCTTGGTCCCCAATTGCTGGGCGAACAGCGAAACCCGGTATTCCTCCAGCCACCAGCGATACAGCTCGAGCTGCGGATCGCGCTTGCCTTCCTGAGCGTGTTTGTTGGCGCGGGTCTGGTATTGCGTCCACAGGCCGGACAATTCGCCAC